>DATKLV010000122.1:0-4111 GCA_035542255.1 Desulfomonilia bacterium
CTATTCTTTTTGTGGCGAACAAAAAGAAAGGAGAAACGATGACCGATCTCTTCGACATATGGCATAGCAAACAAACGAGACTATTTCCATGGCTGGAAGAGAGGCTCGATCCATTGAGCGATAAGGAGAAGCATGCTTTTGCCGAGTATTCCTGTGGATGCTTGCCGCAGAAGATCCACGAGGCCATGGTGAAGGCGCATGTAAAGGAAAAGCTTGTAGGTCATGTGAGCCGTGATGCGACAGCCATAGAAGCACGAGAGAAGGTCGTAAAGAAGCAGACGGAAGAGAAGGCGGGTTCTCGAGGCGCCCGTTACTTTCTTTTTGCGCAAAAAGAAAGTAACAGATAACAGTATGTCCTAATAATCATTGAATTCATCTTTGATTTTCTGTAATATAATATAACTATCATATGTTGTATAGCCGGGTGCGATACCCGGGGTTGTTTTATTACTGTAAGGGGTAGGTCTATAATGGAGTCCGGAAACAGGAAGAGTTTCGGCGAGCTCATCGCCTCCATGTCACGGTTCAACGCTAGCGGCATCGCAGTCATCTGCGGCTCTAAAAAGGTCACTTGGAAAGAACTCAACGACCGGGTCAACTCTCTTGCCAATGCCTTCAGGAATATCGGTATAAGCAAGGGTGACCACGTATCCATTCTTTTCCATGACTGCCCTGAATTCATCGAAGCCAATTATGCACTCCAGAAGCTCGGCGCAGTTCCCATACCGATCAATTTCAGATTCGTGGCCCGGGAGATCGAATTTCAGATCAACCACTCGAATTCCACGGTCCTCATCCTCGAGGACTTGTTTCTTGATGAGGCGAGCAAAGCACTGAAGAACTCCCCTGCCGTCAGGCATGTCATCTGTCTCCACCGTGAATCCCGCCCCAAGCCCGGGGAAATGCTCGACTATGAGACGCTCATAGCCTCACATCCGGCATCAGAACCTCCTGCGTGCACCACAGAGGAGGATGTCTGCACCATCTGCTATACCGGCGGGACCACAGGGCAGCCCAAGGGGGTTGTACTCACCTACTCCAATTTCTGGAACCTTGCACAATCTCTCTTCAGCGACCTGCTTGGACGGCTTGCATCCGATGAGAAGGTCAATTTCGGCAGAATAATTGCCGGACTCGTCCACGTGCCCGGGATAGAACGTGTCTTGAATAAAATAATGGATTACCCGAGGGTGCGTACGTTCATTTCGAAATCCATCCCTGCCCTGCTCTCCAAGACGGCCGGCAAGCCCATAGGCCCGCTACTCGGACGGATGACGGGCGGCCTTTCGATCTTCATGAACATGCCGCTGTTCCATATGGCAAATTACCAGCTCCTCATCATCGGACCCATGTCCGGTCTCATACAATTCATCCTCAGGCAAGGCATCCACTTCGATCCTCAGGAGGTTCTCGGAACCATTGCCAGGGAGCGCCCCATGGTGGTGCTCCTCGTGCCGACACAATGGAAGATGATCCTCGACTGTCCGGATATCGACCGGTATGACCGCAGCTCAGTGCTTGTTGCCATGACCGGCGCGGGTGTAAACCCTGCACACCGCAAGAAACAGATTCTTGAGAAATTCCCCAACTCACTCGTTGTGGACGTATTCGGCCAGACCGAGATGACGCCCGACACCACGCTGAGGATAGACGCATCACCTGAAACCATAAAAAACAAATCCGTAGGACGGCCTCTCTCAGGCATCGAAATGCGCATCGTCAATGAAAAAGGCGAGGATGTCTCACAGGGCACAACAGGTGAGATCCTCTACCGGAGCGGCACTATCATGAAGGGTTACTACGGCGATTCAAAGAAGACATCGGAGGTGATCAAGGACGGGTGGTTTCACTCGGGAGACCTCGGCTACATCGATGCCGATGGCGAGCTCATCGTGGTGGACCGCATGGCCGAGTGCATCTCCACAGGAGCGGAAAAGGTCTTTCCCCATGAGGTGGAAGAAATCCTTGCCGGGCATGAGAAGATCGATTCCGTATGCGTCATAGGAGTTCCCGACGAGACATGGGGCAACATTGTCAGGGCCGTCGTTGTCCTGAATCCGAATCATACGGCCACTGAAGAAGAGATCATCGCATGGTGCAAAGACAAGATGACCGGTTTCAAAAGGCCCAAGTCGGTGGTGTTTGCCGATACCTTCCCCCTGAGCCCTGTGGGCAAGGTCCTGAGGAACAGGGTGAGAGAGCTCTTCGGCAGTCATCCAGCCCTTGCCCAAGGTGAACCAGTCGGCCGGCCTTGACGCAAAACACATCGATTCAGGCACGGGAGACATGATATAAGATCCGGGCCGCCGTCTTTTGCATTGTGGAATCACAGCAAGGAGGCACTGCATGGGGGATAAGAGCTTCAGGAATCTTGCCAAGGCCATCCCGGTTCTGGCTACTATGGAACAGACCAGGGGCCTTCTTAAAACGTTCTCAACCCAGTGGGGGGCTATGAACGCCCTGCGCATCATATTCAAGACAGGGAGCAAGACCGGGCACATGAAAACACTCAAGGCACTGATGAATTTCAGGCTTGAGAAAATCACGCCGAATTTCCTGGTATCCATGTGGGAGGTGTTCGGAGACAGGGAGGCCCTCATATCGGAAGGCAGACGGTTTACCTACAATGACCTGAAGGACCGGGTCTTCAGGCTTGCCAACGCCCTGCAGGCCCTGGGCCTCAAACCCAAAGACAGGTGCGCCGAGCTGCTCTGTAACGGCAACGAGTTCTTCGAGGGCTTCTTTGCCTGCTCGCTCATAGGCTGCCCCATGCCTTTTCTAAACTGGCACCTCCAGGGAGAGGAGCTCATCGATGCCGTCAACCGGGTAAAGCCCAGGGTCCTTATCCTGCACGACGAGTTCGCGCACACGATCTTGTCCATCAGAGACCGACTGCCGAGCATAGAGCACTACATTGTTGTCGGCAAGGTCATCCCTCAAGGTGCAATGGGTTATGAAGACCTTCTCTCCCGTGCACCAAATGCCATGCCGGAAGCACACTTTGCCGTGGCATTGAACCCTTACACAGGAGGAACAACCGGAACACCTAAAAATATCAACTACTTCGATAGCATAGGCTATGCCTTCAGCGACCTGGCAGAAGCCCCCAGAGTGCCGCTTGATGAATATTTGAGGTTCCTTGTTCTACAGTTCAGTTTCATGTACTGGTTCGGAGGCACTGAGATCAAAGACCCCATCACAAAGAACATGCGCTGCCTCATCCCGGGACCGCTGTACCATGCAGGATCCATTGCAGGGTGGGTGCCTTTCATCCTGCTAGGCGGTACCGGCATACCTGTAAGGAGATTCGATCCTGAGGATATTCTCAAGACCATCGAACAGGAGCGTATCAACTGGGTATTCGTAGTGCCGGCCATGCTCGAGCGTATCCATGCCTTGCCGGAAACCGTGAAAAATCGCTACAACCTGAGCTCAATGCATACCGTGATCTGTGCGGCAGCGCCCGCCACCCCGGAGCTCAAGAGAGCAACCAATGAATTCTTCAATAAACAGGGTTGCAGCAAGAATGTGTTCACCGAGTTCTACGGCTCTTCCGAAACCGCCGTGGCCTCCGTCCTTCTACCCAGAGACTATGAGGAGAAGCCTAAGCGCTTTGAAAGTGTGGGTAAGATACGTTGCGCAGACACCAAGGTCTTTGACGAAAAGACTTCCACCTGGTGCCCTCCGGGCAAGGACGGGAAAATCCTTACCAGGAGCCTCACGACAGTCAGCCTAAACTATGTGGGATCACCCGAAAAACTTGAGGGCGCATTCAAGCTCGTGGATGGAGAACTCTGGTTTGACGACGGCCTGAAGGGGCACATGGACGAAGACGGGTTCCTCTATCTCACGGGCAGGGAGAAAGAGATGATCATCACGGGCGGTGTGAACATATTCCCCAACGAGATCGAGGCGGCCATCAAGAGGCACATCAAGGTTCTGGACGTGGCCGTCGTGCGCTACCCTCACAAGGAACTCGGCGAGGTTCCTGCTGCTGTGATCCAGCTCAAAGACGGCCACATACTCAAAGAAAGCGATATTATCGAGCACCTCAAAGGCCTTGCGTTCACGACCCTCAAAATCCCGCACTATGTGGAATTCGTGGATACCC
>DATKLV010000123.1:0-2592 GCA_035542255.1 Desulfomonilia bacterium
GGCCTCGAATTCCTCACCGAGGCGGGCGGTCATGAAGGCCGCAGCCTTTATCTTGACCGCCTCCATCATGGCCTCGTCGGTCAGCTTCTCCCGGTCGGACACCTCGGGTGCAAGACGGTTGAGCAGTTTCAGGCATCTCTCACGCTCCTTCCCGCTGATCCCCTTTGAGGCAAGCACTGCCTTGACCAGCCGGTGCACGACCAGGTCGGGGTACCTCCTGATGGGGGAGGTGAAGTGCAGGTATCCCGTGCATGCGAGCCCGAAGTGCCCCAGGTCCTCCGGGGAATATCTCGCCCTCTTCAGGGACTTCAGTATGTGGATGTTCACGAAGCTCTCCAGAGGCTTGCCCCGATAGGTATCAATGATGTCCCGGAGCGCGTCCCTGAGGCTGTCATTTGAACCGGCCGCCTTCCTGAGCCGGGCCAGGAGGGTCGAAGGGACCCCGATCTCGGACAGGGTCTCCTGAAGCTCCATGAGATCCTCGTGCTTGGGTTTCTCGTGCACCCGGAACAGCACCGGCATGCAGTGGTTCACGAGAAAGGTACATACGGTCTGATTCGTGAGCAGCATGGCCTCCTCAATGAGCCTTTCGGCCGGGCCGTGCCTGAATCGGGTAATGCCCTCCACCTTTCCTGTTTCATTGGTCGATATCTCCACCTGCGACCTATCGAAGTCGAGGCTTCCGCGTCTTCTCCTGTGCTGGTACAAGTTCATCGAAAGCTTGTGCAGCTCCTTCAGGCGCCAGGCTATTTCATCATCAAAGCTGTGCGGCGTTTTCTTCCCATCGAGAAACAGCCCCACCTCGTCATAGGTGAGCCTGGCCCTGGACCTGATGATCGCCTTAAAGATTTCATGCGAGATGACTTTCCCCCTGGGGCAGAGTATGATTTCAACAACGAGGGCCAGCCTGTCCTGATATGGCTTCAGGCTCATGACACCGTTCGACAGCACCTCCGGGAGCATGGGGATGGCTGTCTCGGGGAAATAGACGCTGAAGGATCTTTCCCTGGCTTCCTTGTCCAGCGCAGCACCTGGCTTTACCACGTTCGCCACGTCCGCGATGGCAACCGTGAGCAGCAACGTGGAGTCGCCCAGGCGCTCGATACCCACCGCATCATCAAAATCCCTTGCATTAACCCCGTCTATGGTGAAGAGCACCCGGTCCCTGAGATCACGGCGGCGGCTAAGCTCCAAGGCCATATCAACACGAGACACCCGTTCGGCCTCCCTCTCCACCTCTTCAGGGAATCGCCAGGCGATACCGTATTTGGTGGTAATCATCCTGAGGTCGTCTCCCGCACCCTCGGGTATGTCCAAAGACCTGTCCACCTTCGCCTCTAAAGAGCTCACCTTCTTGAGTGCCCTCGGCGGGATGATGGTGGCTGACACCATATCGCCGTTCCTTGCATCACCCTCTGAACCAAGCGGGATGACGATGGTATAGGGCATGGGTTTTACGGGTTCCAGGATGCCGAACTTGCGCATCCGTACATACCTTCCACTGATGCTGAGACGAGCGCGCTTTATGATGGATATGACCTTGCCTCTCAGGCCCTTCCGCTCACGCCATATGCCAATCTCCACGAGATCGCCGTCAAGCGCGCTGTTCAGTCCCTCATGCGGGATGAAGACGCCTTCAGCGAGCCCGTCTGCATCGACAAAGGCATACCCTTTGGGGTTCCAGACCAGCTTTCCCGTGACCCTGGTTTTTCTCGAACGGTCCATGGGAAAATCCTATCATTGCGCACACGGGCATGCAATGATAGAGCGTTTATCAATCAACATATTTTCTTAGGCTGTCGGCGGATGGACAAGTCACTGAAAAAGAAACGCATATACGGACCCGATGTAGAGCTCATCAATCGGGATGGCAAGGCCCTGGTGGAGAAGACCTACCGGCGCAGGTCTCAGCCTGTTCGCATGGCAGGACGCCTCCTGGTACGCTGGGAGGCATACATCTATTCCAAGCTCACGGGCATCCCCGGCATACCGGAGGTCATGACGAGCCCCGATATCTTCACCATCACCACGGTTTATATGGGGGGGCATCACTTGAAGACCCGGGCCAGGATACCCGACGCCTCATACTTTGAACGCCTTGAGACACTCATCGAGAATGTCCACCAGCGCGGTGTGATCCATCTGGATCTTAGAAACCGGAGAAACTATGGCATGGATGACGAAGGCATGCCTTACCTTGTGGATTTTGCTTCAAGCATCTACACCCCCATCAAGGGGCCTCTGTGGAGGCTGCTCTGCAGGATCGACTGGATGGGTTACCTGAAGCTCAAGGCATCGCTCAACCCGGAGATCCTCTCTCCTGAAGAGACAAGGCAGTATGATCTGGGCAATGCTCTGAGCCGATTATGGTTTCCATCCAAGATCATGCACTTTCTCAGACGACTATTCCGCCGGATCAGAGGGCGATTCCGCAAGTCGGCGTAAAGAGTCCTCCATGAGCCTGATCTGATTCTTCATGGCGCGCATCTTCAGGTGACGTGTAATCTGGCGAGGAAATTCGATGACCATAATGGGCACCACGCCCGCAACAAAAAAGATAACCATGAGGGTCCAGAGCTGCAGAGGTACCGA
>DATKLV010000124.1:0-6817 GCA_035542255.1 Desulfomonilia bacterium
GACCAGCTCCCGATTTATCTCAATACGAACGAAAACAACGGGCTCTGGGGGGCATCCTTGTACGGTTTCCTGCATTGAGCATCTATCCCATCGCTCATACGAGCACGACATAAGACCTCTGTATGTAGGTCATGGCAGGCAGTGCACAAATAGCCGGCCGCGCTGTGATCCATAATAAACTTGATTCAAGCCGTACAATTCAGGGTCTCCTCTTTGGCAAAGAGGGGGGATCTGTCTTTATGCAACCATGCTTAAGGATGTCATTCTGGGCCAGAGCCCTGAGCGCAGCGAAGGGACGGCGAAGAATCTCTCTTCCAAAGACCCTTCGCCTTCGGCTCAGGGTGACATGGTATTGCTGAATTGTGATGCACTTTCGTACACCCTTACGGCACTCTCACCTGCACGCACACGAGATGAAGCAGTTTCCGCCTCCGCTCGAGCCTCCTCCGGATGCCGATCCTACCGTAGTGAAGGTGATGGAGAAGCTTGATTTCAGCGTGTTCCCCGAAACATCTTTCACCCCCGAACTCACCGTTGCCTTGTACGATGTGGAGTCGGCAAGGGCGCTGCTCGGTGTGAATGTGGCGATCATGCCGTCACCTGAAAGTGCCACCTTCCCGGTTATACTTGCAGAGCCTGCCGTGAGGGTGATCGATGTGGTATTGATGGTGGTCGGGTCCATGGCCTTGGAGAACTGAAAAGTAATTGCGCTGGTGGCTGATACATTCGTCCGGCCGTCCGATGGAATTGACGAGAGAACCATGGGCGAGAAGGTGTCAGTCCTGGAGAGCAGCAGTATATCGCCTGCCTGGGCAGCAAAGAAGACCTTGCCTGAAGGGCTGCCCCAGATGGCATTGATGTTCTCGAAGGATATGCCCAGAGGGGTTATCTCGGTCCAGCTCGTTCCATCGAAGTGTAAGATCTTCCCGGTCTGTCCCGCGGCAAAGACATCGCCCGAAGAGTCACCCCAGAGCGCGTTGAGGGAGAAGCCGTCTGCGCTGTCCTGGAGTGTCCACTGCTGCCCGTCAAAGTGGATGATGTCCCCGAATGTACCGGCTAGAAAGATATCGGATGCTGAAGAGCCCCAGATGGCTTTGATGTCTTCCGTGGTGGGAATCCCGGAAACGGTCAACCACGCCGAGCCGTTGAAGTGGAAGAGGTTGCCGTCAATACCGCCTGCATATACGTTGTTGCCCGAGATGCCCCATACACTGAACAAGTTTATCCCGGCTGTTCCCGTGCTCGCCATTTCCGACCAGGTATTCCCGTCGAAGTGGAGGATCACTCCCTGATCTCCCACAGCAAAGACATTCGAGACAGAAGACCCCCAGATGGCATTGATGTTGTTGTCTGTCGGGCTCAGGGCCTGGTTCCAGCCTGAACCGCTATTGGAAAGGATTGTCCCGGAGGTCCCGGCTGAGAAGGCCGTGAACCCCGTGCCTGAAGGCCCCACCCACAAGGCCCTGAGGTCGAAGACGGTTCCGCTGGTCTGTGGCGCCCAGGAAGAACCGTCGAACTTGAGGATCGTACCGAGATCACCCGCTGAAAAGACATTCCGATCGGAGATGCCCCACAGTGCCTTGAGGTTCTGCGCAGTGGGAGTCGTGACCGAAAATCCCTGGCAATTTCCTCCTGAAGGCAACATGATCATACCTGAGAACACCACAGCAACAAGCATCAAAATTGTCTTTTTCAATTTCATGTAACTCACCCCTCCTTGGAGTTAAGGCATAAGTGCTCCCTCTGCAATATAAATAAAAGGCATCCGAGTATTTTCAATCTCTTTGACAGTAATCACGGCTTCTTCCTCTCGGGAGAGATGGGAAGGGTCAGAGGCCCGCGCAGCATGAGGTGTCTAGCTCCCCGATTATAGCTTATGTACTGGAATGCCCAGCGGATGAAGACGATCAGTTTGTTCTCGAACTTGATGAGGAGTAGGAGGTGGATGAAGAGCCAGAGGAGCCATGCGAACCTGCCCCCGAAACGCAAGGAGCCGATGTTGGCGACTGCCGAATTTCTGCCGATGACCGCCATGGTGCCTTTGTCGAAGTAGGAGAACGGCTTTGATTCGGGCAACCCTTCCAAACGTTTTCTGACGACTCTTGCCGCATAGCGGCCCTGCTGTGCGGCTACCGGGGCCAGACCGGGAAGGGGCTTCCCTTCTTTTTCTTCAAGGTGCGCCAGATCGCCCAGCACGAATATCTCGGGATGGCCGGGGATGGTGAGGTTCGGGTTGACAATGACACGTCCCGATCGGTCAGTGCCCGCACCGGTTCTTTCCGCGAGTGTCTTCCCCAGTGGCGATGCAGTCACGCCTGACGCCCAGAAGACGGTCCTCGAGGGGATGCGTTCCTTGCCTCCGTGCGTCTCTATGGTAACACCTTTATCATAGATCTCTATGACCTTTGCGTTCGTACGGGTACAGACGCCCAAGCGGTTAAGGGATTTCACCGTAAGTCTCGACAGTCCTCTCGGGAATGTGGGGAGGATGCGGTCCGCGGCATCGAGGAGCAGGACTTTGGCTTCTTCCGGACGTATGTTCCGGAACTCTCCCTTCAGGGTATTTATCGCGATCTCCGCAATCATGCCCGAGAGCTCCACGCCGGTGGCACCACTGCCGATGACAACGAAGGACATCCATTCTCTGCGGATTTCAGGATCGGGTTCGCGCTCCGCCACCTCAAAGGCATAGAAGATACGCTGCCTGATCCTTGCACTGTCTTCGATGGTCTTCAGCCCAGGCGCGTAGTTCCGCCACTCGTCATGGCCGTAGTAGTGGTTGATCATGCCGGCGGCCATAATCAGGGTGTCATACTCGACCTCTCCGTCGTTCATGATGACACGTCTCTGTGAGGGATCCAGGTCGGTCACCTCACCCATGAGGACATGGGCATTTTCCTGGTCTTTCAGGATGTGCCGCAAGGGCGATGCTATCTCTGAGGGACTCAGCAATCCCGTGGCCACCTGATAAAGCAGGGGCTGGAAGAGGTGGAAATTGCGTTTGTCTATGAGGGTGACTTGAACAGGCGTATCCCTGAGTGCACGGGCCGCAGTGAGCCCGCCGAACCCCCCCCCGACGATCACGACACGGTGCGGCTTCTCTGCCATTGTCCCTCCCCGTGAAACATTATCTCAAAAGTAATACTCATAAACGGCTCGCAGAAAGAAATTCATCACGCCGGCCATTCCAACATGTTATCATACCACGGTCTCTTCAAGAATCATTACTAAAATGCTGCACGATCTGGTAATAAATATCTAAGAGAAGGCCCCGCTCGCTCCATGAACGGGGATGCCTGGGGAACAAAATCATCCACGGGAGAATGACTTATGAAGTCACCCGAGAATCAGGTGATCCGTTTCGGCGCCATAGACGAGAGGATCCTCTTCATCCGGGGGGAAAAGGTCCTCATCGACTCGGATCTGGCCGAGCTCTACGGGGTGCCGACCAAGCGCCTGAACGAGCAGGTCAAGAGGAACAAAGAGCGTTTCCCGCCAGATTTCATGTTCCAGCTCACTCCCGAAGAAAAGGACGAGCTCCTCGAAAGCCGGCCTCACCTCTCGAGCCTGAAATATTCCAAGACACTGCCCTATGCCTTCACCGAGCATGGCTCCATCATGGCGGCAGGCGTGCTCAACTCATCCCGCGCCATTGAGGTGAGTGTCTTCATCGTGAGGGCCTTTGTGAAACTGCGGAAGATCATCACCGAACACAAAGACCTCGCAGGCAGGATCACCAGGGCCGAAAAGCGGCTTGCCGAGCATGACGATAAGATCCTCTCCATGGTCAACCTCATGAAGCAGTTGACCAGGACCGCACCGGCCCGTAAAAAACCGCGCATAGGTTTCATTCCCGATGAATCCTGACATCGAATGCCGGAACATTCGGGCAATACTGTTTTAGGGGACCCTTCTCTTATAGAATTCGGATTTTTCCTTGATGTAGCTCTTATGACAGTGCCTCGAGGAAATCGTCCACTTCAGGGCGGGCGTCCCTTAAAGTCATGGTGAGTTCCTCCACCTGTTTCCATGAGAGGCCGAACGTGGAGATTACCTCATCCCTTTTCTCGGTATAAAGATTGGTGCTATGACCGATTTCCGCATTATGGCAGATATAGTCGCCTACATGGATGGTCATCGCCCGGTTAAGATATTCGAACGGGCAGTCCAGGAGATTGTGATGATATCGTATGGGGATGCTGATATTGTCAGGGAAGTTCCACTGTTTCATCAGCAGATAGGCCATCTCGGAGTGATCGATTTCCAGGAGCTCTTTCTCTACAATATGCAGTGAAGCCCGGTCATTGTGCTGCTTTACCAGCACCTCAGCATAATCACCGGGGAAATAGATAAGGAAGAGGATCTTGCCGATGTCATGGAGCAGCCCCATGAGCATGGTGGATTCCTCCGCCACTATCACGCTTTTCTGTTCGAGGAGTTTTGCTGCAAACCCGACACCGATGGAGTGCTTCCATAGTTCGTTCATATCCATCAGGGTATCTTTTTGCTTAGGGTTAAGCATCTTGAATACCCCCGAACCCAGGGCAACGGATATGATCTCTTTAAATCCGATGACGATGATCGCCCTTGTGATCGAGTCTATCTTTTTGGGAACACCGTAATAGGGAGAATTGGCGATCTTGAGGACGCGCGCCGAAAGGGCCTGATCGTTCGAGATGAATCTCGCAAGATCGTTTGCCGTTGTGTTATCGCTCTTTGCCATTACGATGATGTTGTTGATTATGACGGGAAGGGTAGGCAGAGATGTCGTCTTGTTACGGATGAGGTCGATGACCTTTTCTCTAATACTCAATTTCCGCTGTTCCTCCTCTTTATCGAGAGATTCTTAGTCTTCCAATCGGCTGATACGGTGATAAAAATAAGTGGGAAAACAGCTTTCCCCCGGAGGGTAGATGACCTTCATGAGTTATCCCATGCCGGTGCATCGGAGCCTAGCTTACGGGGAGAGGATAGTATCTTCGTCATAGATCCGATCGACTCCCTCACCACCCACATCTCCACTTATCATTTAATGACCTTATACATATGCACGCGGACCCCATTACACTTGGATCTTAAAATAAGCTCCTCTTGAATGGCACATATCAAAAATTATTAATACCTCATGCCGGTTGCAGTGAAACTCTTTGTTCCGGGAGAATGCATCATTGGGTGTGATATTCGTCATCATAGGTTCGGGAGTGCTTGCCCTTGCTGCAGCAGTACTGCTCAGAGCGGTGATACACACCCCTGCCAAGGAAATGGTGGAACCTCCCGCTGAAATCGCATTGGATGCGAAGGCGCTGTCCACCCATCTTCTCCAGGCGATACGGATGCAGACCATACCCCATGGGGACAGAGAAGGATATCTGGGAGAGGACTTTGCTTTTCTGCACGAGCTGTTCGAAACGGATTTTCCTCTAGTGCACAGCACGCTGAGCAGGGAGAAAGTGTGGGAGTACAGCCTCCTCTACACCTGGAAGGGACTTGATGAAAGATTAAAGCCCATCCTCCTCATGGGCCATCTGGACGTTGTTCCCTCAGAGTTATCCGGAGAAGATGGACCGTCTCTTTCCGGATATGACGGTCACATCTCCGGTAATTACATCTGGGGCAAAGGCGCGCAGGACGACAAATATGCCGTTCTCGGCATGCTCGAGGCAGTGGAAAAGCTGCTGAAGGACGGGTTTACCCCCCGTAGAACGGTCTATCTCGCATTCGGGCATGACGAAGAGATCGGCGGCCAAGGCGGGGCATTCCATATCGGCACGCTCCTCCATGCCAGGGGTGTGGAACTGGAATATGTGCTGGACGAGGGTCCTCCCATTACCGAGCACATCCTCCCGGGCATTTCACGACCCGTGGCACTGGTCGGCATCGCCGAGAAGGGGAACAGGTATATCGAACTATCGGTTGAGGTCGAACCTGGGCACCCTGTAATACCTCATCAGGATCCGGCCATAAGCATCTTGAGCAACGCCCTGTACAAACTCGCTCAGAACCCATTCCCTGCCAGGTTTGAGAAGCCGGTGAGACAGATGTTTAGATCGCTTCTCCCGAGAATGCCGTTCGGAGACAGAATTTTGTTCGCCAATCTTTGGCTTTTTGATCCTGTGATCAGGAGAAAACTTTCCGCCCTGCCTCGGACAAATACCCTGATCAGGACTATTGCGGTACCCACCATGTTTAAAGCAGGCTCGGATGGGAATACCCTGCCGGCAAAGGCACAGGCGATGATAAACCTCAGGCTGCTTCCCCATGACAACTTCCATGAAGTGCTCAAGCGGGTGGAATTGATCATCAATGACCCGCGGGTAAGGATCAAACCCCTTGACGAGCTCACGGTGGAAAATACCATGGTGTCCGGCACCGACTCCACGGGCTACAGGACGATTGAGTGGACAATACGCCAGGTGTTCCCAGAAACACTGGTGGCACCGGGGTTGTTCATCTCAGAGACCGACAGCAGGTACCTGGCCCCACTTACCGCGAGCATCTTCCGCTTCAGCCCTTTGAAGCTGCGTCCGGAAAGCCTCCAGCGGTATGTCCACGGGAAGGAGGAGAAGATCTCCATAGAGGATTATGTCCAAGCGGTAAAATTCTACCTGCAGCTCATCCGGAACTCCGATTCCCTGGAGTGAGAGGGTATCTACCGGATGAAGTACGGCGACTATGGCCGGCATGTCCAGATCCTTCAGGGCTTCATCATCCTGGGACCGCATCTTGTTGATCCGCTGGAGCAGCGGCGCCTTGCCGATATCGTGGACAAGGCCCATGGTGAAATACATCACATTTGTTCTTGGTGATACTCCGACTG
>DATKLV010000125.1:0-14028 GCA_035542255.1 Desulfomonilia bacterium
TTATATCCGGCCAGCGTGGAGGTCGGATACCGATCTATTTCAAGGAGTATGTTCATCTTGCTCTCGTCTGAGCACCTCTTTATTAAATCCTTATTGGTGATGACAATGAAGGCCCATGGCTGTCTGTTTCCCCCGTTTGGGGCTTCACATGCATCGGCTATGATCTCCTTGATCAAAGGCAAAGGAACATCCTTAGCCTCGAATTCCCTTACTGACCTCCTCGCTTTTAGGAGTTCCCTGAAATCCATATCTCGTTATCCCCTTTCTGATGTGATCATTTATCTATACTCTTGCTGTGTAATCGATTGACATCATGACGCTTAGAAGGAATATGGTCAGGATGGAGAAGATAAAAAGCTTTTTGGCCCAGAGCCGTTCGTCTTTTGCCTTGTAGCCCCACCAGGCCATATACAGCCAGGACAGGCACAACACTGTCGCCACTGCCAAGGTACTGTAACCGGTGTACCCTGCGAAGGTCAGCATCAGGGTGGCGGCCATAAAGGCCAGGATATAGCCGACCATATGCTTTTTTGCCGCCACGGCCCCCTTCCTGACCGGCAGAACCGGGATGGACGCAGCATGGTAATCATCAAGCCGAAAAACCGCGATGGCGTAGCAGTGAGGCAACTGCCAGAGGCTGAAGACCGCCAACAATATCATTGCTCCCAGGTCGAAGCTACCGGTGACCGCGCAATATCCCGCCAGGGGCGGGGTGGCCCCCGCCAGACTGCCGATCAAGGCGGCGTAGACGGAATGGCGCTTCAGGTACAGGCTATATACGCCCACATAAATCACCAGCCCCGCCAGCACAATGGCCACGGCCAGCAGGTTGGTTGACGCCGAGAGCAGTGCCAGGCCCGCCAGGCCCAAAAGTGTGGCATAAGCTACGGCGCTCTGCAGGGAGATGAGCCCCTGGGCCAGGGCGCGGTGGCGGGTCCGTATCATTATACGGTCTATTTTTCTATCGACACAGTTATTGAACACGCCGCCGGAAGCGACCACCAGGGAGATGCCGCTGAGAGTCGCCAGGAGAACGGAGCTGTCAACCCGTCCTTTGGAGGCAAGGAAGAAGCCGGCTGCCGCGGAGATCAGGTTGCCGACAACGATCCCCGGTTTGGCAACCAATATATATGTCTTCAGCTTTTCTATACAGCACGTCAGAACAAAGCAGACCGAGGAGCGACGAAATCGTGGGCCGAGGTGTACTTTTAACGTACTCCTCAGCCCCATGATGAGGAGCGACAATGGTGTGCAAAGTTCTGACGCGCTGTACGACATGTTCACATCATTCGGTAATACAGGTTCCACATGATCCAGAAGGATCCGCCGACGAAAAGGATCATGATCAACACCGTGATGATCATGGCCACCAGGTTCCAACGCGCTGCCGAGGAAGCGTCCAGATGCAGGAAGTAATACAGGTGCACCAGGATCTGCACCAGGCCTGCACTGAATATGGCGGCCAGGGCCGCTGCAGAGGACACGGCGCCGCTCATCACCAGGGCAAACGGAATGGCGGTCAGAATAAGGGAAAGCCCGAAGCCGGTGAGGTACGACTTGAGATTTCCCCGGCTGATGCTGTTGACAGGTGCTTGATTCATTCACATAACCCCCATCAGGTAGACGATACTGAATATGCCTATCCAGACGATATCCAGGAAATGCCAGAACATCCCTAATCGCAGCAGCCTTGATTGCACGGGAGAGGTCAACCCTTTGACCACGATCTGACCCATCATGACGGCCATCCAGATCAGCCCGAAAGTCACATGGGTACCGTGAGTCCCCACCAGGGTGAAAAAACTCGACAGGAAGGCGCTGACGTCGGGCCCGTGGCCCGCGGCAATCAGGCCGTGGAACTCATTGATTTCCATGGCGACAAATCCGAGCCCCAGCAGAAAGGTTACGGCAAGTCCGAGCAGAACCCGCTTCTTTCTGCCGTCGTGTACGGACAGCATGACCAGACCATAGGTGACGCTGCTGAACAGCAGGAGCAAGGTTTCACCCAGGGTGTAAGTCAGGTCAAACAAGTCCTTCCCTGTCGGTCCACCGGCAAAGTTTTTGCCCAGGACGACAAAAGTGGCAAAGAGCGTCGCAAACAGGATGAGGTCGCTCATCAGATAAAGCCAGAAACCGAAGGTCTGCATCGCCACGGTATCCGGGTGTACAACTTCTTCATAATAAGCGGTGCCGAGGGTCGAGGCGTTTGTTGTCATCATTTACCTCCCCGTTACGGGTTCTGGGATGATCGGTTCACCGGTGGGACGTTTTTTGGCAACAGCGGCCAACTTTTGATAGCGTTCATTTTCGATCCGCTCCACCTCGGCAGCGGGTATGAGGTAATAAATGTCGTCGTCGAATGAGCGCGCAATGACCGTGACCAGCATACCCAGGGCGGCCAGGATGGCAAGCCACCAGATGTACCAGATCATGGCAAAGCCGAACAGAAAAGCCAAGCCGCCGATGATCAGGCCGTGCGGGACGTTTTTCGGCATCTCGATGTCGTGATATTCCTCGGGCTGCCGATAGACGACGCCCTTTTCCTTCATGTCCGTAAAGGCGTCGATGTCCTCTACCACAGGTATTTTTGCGAAGTTATAGGCCGCGGGCGGAGAAGAGGTCAGCCACTCCAGGGTGCGGCCGTCCCAGGGATCGCCGGTAGGGTCGCTGAGGGCCTTGCGCTCCTTAATGCTGACGAGCAGTTGAATTAGCATTAGTGCGATGCCGAGCGCGATTATGGCCGTGCCTACTGAGGCGACGAGCAGATAGGGACGCCAGGCCGGGTTGGCATAATGCGCCATGCGGCGGGGCATGCCCATGAAGCCCAGCACGTACAGGGGAATAAAGGCAAGATAAAAGCCGATCAGCCAGCACCAGAAGACGCGCTTTCCCCAATCTTCCTGCAACCGGAAGCCGAATGTCTTGGGGAACCAATAATAATAACCTGCCAGAAAGCCGAAGAGCGACCCGGCGATCAGCACACTGTGGAAATGTGCGATCAGAAACAGGCTGTTGTGGAGCACGTAATCAGCCGGCGGTATGGACAGCATGACGCCGGCAGCCCCGCCGATGGCGAAGGTGACGATGAACCCCAGGGTCCAGTACATCGGGGTCGTAAATCTTACGCGGCCGCGATACATGGTAAAAAGCCAGTTGTAAATCTTCACCCCGGTGGGAATGCCGATCAACATGGTCGCAATGCCGAAAAAGAGGTTGACATTCGGGCTGGCGCCCATGGTGAAAAAATGATGCACCCAGACGGAAAAGGACAGGATCATGATGACCGACGCGGCCCAGACCATGGAGGTATAGCCGAACAGCCGTTTCCCGGAGAATGTGGCTGTGACCTCGGAAAAAATGCCGAAGGCCGGCAGGATCACGATATAAACCTCGGGGTGCCCCCAGGTCCAGAACAGGTTGACATACATCATCAGGTTGCCGCCGAGCGTGTTGGTGAAGAAATGCATCCCCAGATAGCGGTCGAGGGTCAGCATGGCCAGCGCGGCCGTCAGCACCGGAAAGGCCCAGACTACAAGGACCATGGTGGTGATAGTGGTCCAGACAAACAGCGGCATCTGCATGAGCTTCATGCCGGGAGCGCGCATTTTGATGATGGTGACGAGGAAATTGATCCCGGTCAGGGTCGAGCCGATACCGGCGATCTGGAAGGCCCAGATCCAATAGTCCGGCCCTACGCCGGGGTCGTACTGAGGTTCGGTCAGCGGGGCATATCCCGACCAGCCGGCCTTGGAAAACTCCCCCAAGCCCAGAGACACCATGATCAGCAACGCCCCGGCAGCGGTGAGCCAGAGACTGAGCGAATTCAGAAAGGGGAAGGCGACATCGCGGGCCCCGATCTGCTGCGGTACGACGATATTTATCAACCCGACCAGAAAAGGCATGGCCATGAAGATGATCATGATCGAGCCGTGCGCGCTGAATATCTGGTTGAAGTGATCAGCAGAAAGAAAACCGAGGGAGCCTCCCGCGGCCACGGCCTGCTGTGCACGCATCAAAATGGCATCGGAGAAGCCGCGCAGCAGCATGATCAGGGCGAGGATAATGTACATGATGCCGATCTTTTTGTGATCGAGGCTGGTCAGCCATTCCTGGTAAAGGTAGGCCCATTTCCGGTAGTAAGTGATCAAGGCCAGGATCACAAGTCCCAGTAAAATCGCACCAGCTACGGAAACTTGGGTGATCAGGCTTTCCGGAATCGCGGCCAGGCTTAACTTGCCGAACATATCATTTCCCCTCAGCCATGTCGTTTCCTGCGGGTGAAGAAACGGCCCCTCTGCTCATAGAACAGTGATTTTTGCCCCAAGTCGGATCGTATTTGCGCATGATATCGTCAAACAGTTCGGGCTTGACTTCCGAGTAATAGGTCACTGGGTAGCCGACGGTCTGCCTGGCGAGTTGCTCATAGCGGTCCATATCGAGCTTTTCCGGAGATTGTCTGATCCGTTGTACCCATGATTGGAACTCTTCCAGGGAAACCGCAATCGCCTGGAAATGCATGTCAGCAAAACCTAGACCGGTGAGTTGCTGATTCTGACCGGCATAAACGCCCGGCTTATCAGCCAGGAGATTCAGCTGTGTTTGCATGCCTGCCATGGCGTATATCTGGCTGCCGAGCTGCGGGATGAAGAAGGAACCCATGACGGTGTCCGAGGTGAGTTTGAAACTGAGCGGCACCTTGACGGGGAAAGTGATCTGATTGACCGTGGCGATATTTTGATCCGGATAGATGAAGAGCCATTTCCAATCCAGGCAGACGGCTTCGATGGTGAGAGGTTGGCTGGCCGAAGGGATGGGCTTATAGGGATCCAGGGAATGGGTTCTGGTCCAGGCCAGAATCGCCAGAAGCATGACAATGGCAATGGGCCCCCCCCACATGAATAATTCGATTTTGACGGAATGACACCATTTGGGCAAATAAGTCGCTGCGGTATTGGAAGCTCTGTATTTTCGCGGAATCAAGAAAGCCATGATGAAGACGGGAACGACGACGATCGCCATGAGCACGGCGGCCGTAATGATAACGAAGCGTTCCGACTCGCCGATCGGCCCTTTGGGGTCGAACAAGACTATAGTGCTGCAACCTGAAAGCAAAGTTACGGCACTTAGGAATAACAAGCAGACAAAAACGGAATATTTTTTTATCTTCATTTATCCCCTAACGTCTGAATGATCTTTGTTCGGTCTTGGCGACATCAGACCGCTTTCAAACCGGTTGATCTTATAAGATAAAGGTTAAGATCACTGTGTCAAGAGTGATGGGAAGGCAGATTGCGCATGCTTTATGTCGGGTGTGGTCAGATGTCCAACCCAAGCTGGCCGCCCGGGTTCATGATGCCATTGGGGTCGAAGTGTCTCTTGAGGGTCCTGAGAACAGCCATCTGCTCAGGGCCTAAATGCGCATCCATCAACGGCGCTATCATGCGTCCTATTCCGTGGTGGTGGCTCAGGGAGCCTCCGAATCTCATGATATTTTCTATGATGCCCCTCTGGAATTTCCTGAACTCGTCCAGGCCGTCCATCCTGGCCAGGAAGATGAAGTAGAGGTTCGTGCCCTGGGGGTAGAAGTGGGATGCATGGGTCATGCACATGGTATGAGGCCTTGCCTTGATGTACTCCCTCACGCCCCGGTGCACGTCATGCAGCTTATCCCATGTCACGGCCGTTTCCAGGGTATCGATGACCACGCCGTAATCCATGAGGTCCTCCCTCATGTACGGCTCGGTATACCGCGTGTGCTCCCATTTTTTCGCCGGATATCCGGTCAGTGAGATTGCGCCGTACTCTTTTGCTATCCTCCTGACCTGGCGCGCAACATTCCCGGCAAATGACCTCTCGCCTTCGGCATTTCCCAGGAACAGGCATCGCTGCGTGGGCGAAAAGCCCCTCTGCCTGAGGAAGGTGTCTACAAAACCCGGCATCCCGTAGAGTTTGAGCCCCCTGTTGGTTTCCTCGGGGTCGGATATCCTGAAGATGGCGGGCATGCCGAACTCGCCCTGGCTGATCTCGCGGCTTGCATCGACTGCCGCTTCCCAGGTCGGGAACATGAAGCTGAAGCGTCTCGTATTCTCGGGCATGTAGCGGTAGACCTTCATGGTGGCCTCCACCATGATGCCATAGGCACCCTCGCTGCCTTTCATAATGTCATTCACCTTCGGGCCCGTGGCTGTAGCCGGGTAGTCGTGAGTCTTGAAGGTGCCCGCCGGGGTTACGTATTCCTGGCTGATGACCAGGTCATAGGCATCTCCGTAATAGGATGACGCCTGCCCGGAACCCAGGGTGACGATCCACCCGCCCACGGTCGAGTATTCAAATGACTGGGGAAAATGTCCGCAGGTATAGCGGCGGCTCGTATGGAAGAGCTCAGGTGCCCTGTGGAGCGCGTCCTCATAGGCCGGTCCGTAGATGCCCGGTTGCACACGGGCTGTCTGGTTCGTTTCATTAACTTCGAGGACCTTGTTCATATGGGTGCTCAGGACAAGCGAGATGCCGCCCCTTTCGGGTCTCACCCCGAAGTTCACCGAGCTTCCGGCTCCGTAGGGATAGATGGGAATCCTGTTTTCATGACAGTACTCAACGATATGCTGTACATCCTCCTTGGAGCGCGGGTGGACCACCAGGTCGGCCACACACCCCACCATGCCCTTCCTGAGCTCCATCATCTCTTCAGTGGTCTTACCCGATGCATACTTCACCCTGCTGTAGTCGTCGGATGTTACGTTCTCCCTGCCCACGATGGTCTCGATCCGCTCCCGGTGTCGCGCTTCAATCACAGGAGGCCTGTCGAGCACGACGTTCAGGAGTCCCTCTTCTTTCCGGGCACGGAAGTCGTTATCCGTCATGGAGAACTCTTCCTTGATCATCTCGTACCATTTCGCGCTCGGGTGCTTGAACACATTAGGGTTCCCATATTTGAACACGGACCGGTAGGAGCCCTTGGGCGGTGCCGTCTCAGTCCATTTCGGTACGAAGCATTGCTTAAACATATGCAACCTCCTTGGCCGCTTTCATTGTCCTGCACTATTCCATTCAATCACAATGACGGGATCATGAGCGCTTCCTGCGTGGCCGCCATCTCCTCATCCACCCTCTTAGCGTCCCATCCGAGCTCCTGTGCCACTCTCAAGGCGACCTTCTCAAGTTTTTCAGCGCCGGGGTTACCCAGGGTGCAAATGCCGGTCCTGCGGAGAACGATATCGCTCAAGGTCCGCGCCATTTCATTCCGCACTGCATAGACAGACTGGGCCAGGAGTTCGCCGTCGTCGTTAAGGACCTCGGAGAGCTGCCGGTCATGCCGTGCGATATCGAGGACCGGCTCGAACTCGTTTCCATAATTCCTGCCCAGGTATTCGAGCGTCGACTGGCTGAAATCCTTGTTCTTGTGCTTGACATTGAGCATGAATGCCTTCATGTCCACGATCTGCGACCCCCACAGGTAGCGCTTCGCAGTAGGTGACGGCTTATGAGGCCTTCCCAGTTTCTTCTCCACCAGGTCGACGGCCTTTTCCGCCAGGTTCCTGCTGGTGGTGAACTTGCCGCCCTCTACGGTGATGAGGCCCTGCAGGCCTTCCGCCGCATTGTCGCATATCTCATATCTGCGGGACGCACCGTAGGTATCCGCAGACTCGTCCTCAACCAGCGGTCTGAGGCCCCCATAGGTATAGAGGACGTCCTCAAAGCTGATAACCTCGCTACCCAGTGTTGTATTGACCTCATCGATAAGCCCCTGGATGCTTCTGCCGGTCACACGGTAATCATCGGGGTTCCCCGTGAACGGCTGATCCGTTGTCCCGATGAGATTATGGTTCCTCCAGGGGATCATGAAAAAGTGCCTTCCTTCCTTTGTCATGTAGCTCACCACATGGGCATTCACGAGCTTCTTTGTGACGATGTGTATGCCTTCAGATCTTTTGAGCGTGCCTGAAGAAGTGCCCGGTTTTGCCAATCCGAGGATGATATCGGCCCAGGGACCTGCGCAATTGATGATGAGGCTTGCCTTCAGCTCACAGGTGGTCCCCATCAGGAGGTCACCCACCGTAACTCCCTTGACCTCACCGTCACCGTTCATGATGAATCCGTCGACCCGGGCATAGTTGGCCACATGTGCACCGTGGTGGACCGCCGACTTGATGAACGCCAGGGTGAGTCTCTCAGGGAAGATGTTCGAACAGTCGTAGAAGACCGAGGCACCCTTCATCCCCTGGGCGAATATGCCCGGCTCCAGCACGAGCGCCTCGGACACCGAGATCCTACGGTGGGGTGGTATCTTCTTTCCTTTGTCCCACGTCCGGTTCCTGTCATAGGACAGGGCATCGTAGATCCTCAGTCCGATGCCGATCTCGGTGGCATTGTTTTTCGGGCAGACAGAGTCGTGCACCATCATCATGGGGATGGGATAGACAAAGTTGGGTGCGATGTTCTCCAGGGTTCTCCGCTCCTTGAGCGACTCCCTCACCAGGCCGAACTCCGCATTGGCCAGGTATCGAAGCCCCCCGTGTATGAGCTTGGACGTCGCGGATGATGTGGCGCAGGCAAAGTCCTTCTTCTCCACGAGCGCCGCCTTCAGCCCCCTGCTCGCCGCTTCGTAGGCCACAGCGGCGCCGGTGATCCCTCCTCCGATAATGATGATGTCGTATCCCTTCGTGCAGGGCTCTTCAATAAATCGCTTCATGCCCCTTCTCCCTTTTCCTTCAGGGTTTGTATGTATGAGCGTATAGCCTGTTCGGCATAGAGGAGCACGTCAAGCATGACTTCTCTCGCCCGCCCGGAATCGGCATGTTTGATGGCTTCATAGACATCCTTGTGGAATTGTACGGAGCGCTCCGCGTTTTCCGGGATATCAAAGTAGAGGTGCCCGAAGTCCACAAAGAAACCGTTAAAGAAGTTCAGCAGGATCAGGTAGAGGATATTGCCGCTGGCCAGGGCAATCGTGTGGTGGACTTTCATATCCCTGATGAGGACCGGCATATCCGGGCTGTGGAACACTATCTCTTCCAGTTTTTTCAGATGCTCTTCGGACCTGTTCTGAGCTGCGATGAAAGCCATCTCGGGGACCAGGATGCGCCTGACTTCGAGGAGCGTCATGAGGATATCGGTATCGAGCGTATTGTCGAGGTAGAACACCGCATTGATAAGCTCGAGACTGGGGCTTTCCAGGTAGTTCTTCACGTATACCCCGTCACCGTGCCTGATCTCGATGACATCGAGCGATTCAAGTTTCTTGAGCGCCTCGCGCACCGTTGAGCGGTTCACCTGGAAATGCAGCGCCAGGTTCCTTTCGGTGGGCAGCTTCTCTCCCACCTGCATCTCCGACTTGATGATCTTTTTGAGGAGCAATGATGCTATCTTCTCATAGAGCCTGTTCCTCGTGATCTGGCCCATTCGTGCTGCCGGCATGTTCATGATGGTTTCCCCTCTATTATTGGTCGGGTGGTCCGACCAATTAATGCATTATTATATTCTTTCTGTCAAGAAAATTTTCGTGGCCAGAGGTTCAGCTACTCAGACCCAACCAGGCATGAAGGCCCATGCCCGATTCCCTCCGCTCATCTTTGGTCCGGGTTCAGAATTTATACTTCTTCCATACTATCCACCCGACAGACTTCATCGAGTGACCAATCATCTGCATGGGGATTCTCCAATGTCATGTTACTGGGCGATCATACTGGTACTGCCCGGCATTGCCTACCGTTTCCGCTGAAAGAACCTCTATCCCATGCCGGCCCTAGATGCTCACGATCATCCGTAGCTCTCCCTTTTCCACTTCCACGGGACATCAATGATCGTACCCGGATCGCGGATAGAATAGAGCGCTTCAAAGGCCTTCTTTATAACCGAGACCTGCTGAACGATATGGAACGGCTCGCCAAGAGGGTGGCCGAAGGGCCAATGGAGAAAGATGGATCTGGGCGGTTTAACCTTTTCCGTATAAGACCTGACAATTGAGATGCCTATGGTCGGTATGCCTTCTTCCTCTATCACCCGCTGTATCAGCCCCACGGACTGATTGCAGATGGCTCAACCGGGTGTGAGCAGCACGCAGTCCACTTCCTGCTTTTTCATCCGGGAAGCCACCTCCGGGGCACTTACCTCACTGAGGGTGTATATATGCGGCCCGGTTATATGACCCATGAATCCGTAATGTGACTGGGCCAAAGAGCCTATTAGTCCTTTCGATGCCAATTCCCGGAGCCGCTCCACCGGGAATACGATGTTGATGTCCCTGTCCGCATCGGTATGGTCATAGTAGTCATGGGTGATGGTGAGATCACTCACTGGTGTATCTCTTTCGATCTTCCGAAAGGTCGGGTCGCCGTTCGTATCATGCATGTTGAAGGGTGTCTGATCCTTGCGGTGCACCCCTGCAGTTGTGACCAGTGCGACCCTGCTCTCGGACAGAGGCTTTTTCACTGGGGCCCAGGGGATATCCTTTGACTCCCAAGGTTTGTATGCATCGATATAATGCTTCGCAACGGAAGGGAAACGGCTGATCATCTTGGAGATGAACTTATTCTTGAGACGTGCAGGGGTAAGCATGCCCTACCCCGTTCCCTTGCCGAGATCCAGCATCTGTCTAATCTCGGGCGGCAGATCGACATCGAAAAAGCCCGGCTTCCCCGGGATGGCAATAAACGGCAGGGGCTTGGCATGAGACAGAACGAATCCATACGGGCCCGTGAACCAGGGGCTTTCATATTTAGCGACACAATCCGTCAGATCGGCAAACCCGATGATACCACCGCGTTTAAGCGCATCAGGGTCCGGCAGATCAATGCCAATGTGTTTCTTAACATAAGCATGGCCGGCTTCGTCGAGAACATATCCTGCATGAATGAGGAACCGCCCCCTGATATCTGTCCGCCAGGTGCGGTTTTCCACGTCCTTGCCGCCATGAACGATGAGCCATGCCCATGGCTGCCGTATGCTCAATGCAAACACCTTTTAACCTCCTTACCCGGGGCTTCTGCTGAACAGGCTTGAAAACGGTTCCGGCACAGGGGTCTCAAAACGCATCTCCTTTCCGGTTACCGGATGCCGGAAGGCCAGAACCCTGGCATGGAGACCCATGCGGTTAATGGGATTCTGTTTGGAGCCGTATTTCTTATCGCCTATTATGCTGTGGCCCAGATCCTTCATGTGGATGCGTATCTGGTTTTTTCGCCCGGTTTCCAGTTCAATCTCCAGCAGGGAATAGGCATTGTTCTTCTTCAGCACCCGGTATCGGGTCACGGCCTTCTGTCCGTCATCCGGCCTCGTGCTCGAGTACATTACACGTGCCTTGTTTTCCTTCAGCCACGATGTGATGATGCCCTGCTCTTCCTGCAATGGTCCTTCCACAACTGCGACATAGGTCCTATCGAGAACGTTTTGCTGCCACTTTTCCTGAAGCAGTTCTTGTATCTCTCTGCTCTTTGCGAACATCATCAGTCCCGAGGCCTCCCTATCAAGACGGTGTACCACAAAAATCCGTCTCTTTGGGTCCAATTTCTTCGCCTGGTCGCTGAGTACCCTGTAAGCTGTCCTTTCCTTTTCTCTGGCAGCGGCAATCGAGAGCAACCCTGGAGGTTTTTCAATAACGATGATGTAGGAGTCCTCGAACACTATCTTAAGCCCTTTGTGCGGGCTTCCCTGCTGGACCTTGGACCAGTTGACCATTACGTGCTGGCCGACCTCCAGAGGGTGATCGAATCGGGTCGTCACTTTGTCATCTACGGAAATCTGATGATGCGCCAGGAGAGACTTGATCGCGCTGCGGCTTTTATGCGGCATCCGGTCGCAGAGAAACTTCATGAGCGTGACAGGTTGTGTTACCGTGAGCAAGGTCTGCCTGTCCTTTCCAGTTTTCAGCTTTTTTCTGTCCCGCAGCACCTGCATATCCCCACTTATTAACCATCTTGCTTTTCAGGGCAACCCAATACGATCTCATCCCATGATTTTTGGTGTTTCCTCTGCTTTCGGATGATAGAATATCCTGCGAATGACATTCCCAGGGAGGATTGCTTAATGGTTATCGTTCATGTCTTTATCCACGTGAAACAGGACAAAATAGAATCTTTCCGGAATGCATCAAGTGAAAATGCGAGGAACAGCGTCCTTGAGCCGGGGATTGCTCGATTCGATGTGATCCAGCAAAAAGACGACCCCGCACGGTTCGTGCTTGTGGAGGTCTACCGCTCCGAAACAGCTACATCGGAGCACAAGCAGACATCTCATTACAAGAAATGGAAGGATACGATCGAGGCCATGATGGCTGAGCCCAGGTACAGTATCAGGTATACGAACATCTTTCCGGATGACAATGCCTTCTAAAGAGAGAGCCGCCTATGCATTTTGAGTTCGCAACTGCAGAAAGGATCATATTCGGTCCCGGGAGCATCCGGGAGGTCATCGATGTCGCATCCTCCATGGGGAACAGGTGCCTGGTCGTCACCGGCAAGAAGGGCCTCAGGTGGTCACAGCTCCTCGACAGACTGAGAAACAAGCACATCACCCCTACCCTTTACACCGTGCCCAAAGAACCGACGACCCAGACCATCATTCATGGGGTTTCCACGGCACGGGAACATGCATGCGACAGTGTCATAGCCATCGGCGGCGGCAGCGTCATTGACACAGGGAAGGCCATAGCAGCTCTGATCACGAATACCGGTGATCTCCACGACTACCTGGAGGTCATCGGCAAGGCCATGCCGCTCATCAAGCCCCCTGCACCGTACATAGCCGTGCCCACTACTGCAGGAACCGGCAGTGAGGTTACCAAGAACGCCGTCATAATTTCAGAGGAACATGGGGTAAAGGTAAGCCTGCGTTCAGCCCACCTGCTTCCGCGCCTCGTTGTCGTGGACCCGGAGCTTACCCATTCCCTCCCGCCTGAGGTTACTGCGAGCACGGGCCTGGACGCGCTCACCCAGCTTCTTGAATCTTATGTCTCGAGCAGTGCGAACCCTTTGACTGACAGCATCTGCAGGGAGGGCCTCGAACGGGCGGCCAGGTCTTTGAGGGTTGCATATGAGGAGGGCCACAATGCGACTGCAAGGGAGGACATGGCACTGGCGAGTCTCTTCAGCGGCATCGCACTGGCAAACGCAAAGCTTGGTGCAGTCCACGGTTTCGCCGCAGCGGCAGGAGGTCAGTGCCAGGCACCCCACGGGCTCATCTGTGCGAGCCTGCTGCCCCATGTGGTGGAGATGAATGTACTGGCACTGAGAAAGAGGGCCCCGGATTCACTTTCCATCGAGCGGTTCAACGAAGTTGCTAAGATCATTACCGGCAAGTCATCAGCCCGGGCTGAAGATGCAATAGCTTGGATCAGCGAACTGTGTTCGCACATGAAGGTGCCACACCTGTCTTTCATCGGCATAAAGGAGGAGCAGTTCCCGGCAATCGTGGCAAAGGCACAGCGCGCCAGCAGCATGAAAGGCAACCCCATCGTACTCACCGATGAAGAGCTTACGCAGATACTCGAACGGGCAAAGTGAATCGGTCTGGGATGACATCAAACAGAATAAAAACACTTAAATTGTAGCGTGTGTCTCGTTTTTGTCCCGTTCCCAGGGTCCACCTTGGGAACCTATATGGTGAGAAGCTCCAGCTTCTCCTTAAGGGAAGCAGGATCTTCGGCAGTAAGTACGATCCCATACCTAAGCTTGGGACCTAGATAAGTTGTAGCGTGTATGTTCAAACGCACGACAATGACGATGCAATTATGTTGACTTCTTACAAGCTGAAATCATGGAACCCTGGCCATATGATTCTGTTCAAACGATGGTAATTTCAATCCGATGCAAGCAGAGAAACAATCTTATCATGAGCCCTATCCTTCAAGGCTTGGACAATCTTCCCGTAGAAGATGCCGGCATCTTCGCCTAGACCACTTTTTTGCTTTATCTTACCATGCTCATAATCGTATTCGAATAGGCCCAAACGTGGTTCAAATGTTCCCCACTCATAGTTATCAGTCAGAGACCAGTAGATATAGCCTTTTATCGGGATTTGTTCTCTGACAGCTTT
>DATKLV010000126.1:0-6284 GCA_035542255.1 Desulfomonilia bacterium
TACTCTTCATCATCCAGCTGGTACAGGAGACCATGGCAGCCCTGCAGTTCGGACTTCATGTCTTCGATGAGCCTCTGGCCGTCCCGCTCACCGCTCTATTTCAGCAGATGATAGCCCCTCTGGTCCTGTGGCGCGTTATAAGCGGAAGGATCTACCCTGTTCATCAGGGACTGAAGCACATGACGGCATGAGGTATACCATGAACACTTTCATGAGGAATCGCCATTTCTTGAGGCATGCCATCTCCCTTCTCGGCAACCGCATGCCCGGGCAGATCGTGATCCAGTACACGGATGAGTGCAATGCCTCGTGCCCTCAGTGCGGCATGCGGAAACTCAACAACTATCCCCGCTCAAAGCTCTCCGGCAGGGACTGCATCAGAATCATAGATGCAGCCGCCCGCTCCGGGGTGATGGCAATCTCCTTCACGGGAGGCGAGCCGCTCTTGTATCTTGATGAAATAGTCGGCCTTCTGGGTTACGCCAGCATGATGGGCATACCGTACACAAGGACCGGGACCAACGGCTATCTCTTCATGGACCCGGACAGTCCTGGATTTGAGGAGCGCGTATCTATGGCAGCGCAAAAGCTCTCCGAATCCGGTCTTTATACCTTCTGGATCAGCATAGATTCCTGGAACCCGGTCCTGCACGAGAACATGCGCGGGCTCCCCGGGGTCATCGAGGGCATCAGGAAGGCACTGCCGGTATTTCACCGCTACGGTGTCCATCCCTCGGCCAACCTGGGTATCAGCAAAGCCGCTGCAGACCTGAAAGGGATAACAGTCGATGACGGAATGGCATATTACGCTGCTTTCCGTGAAGGGTTCAGAAGATTCTATGATTTCGCTATCAGTCTAGGTTTCACCATTGTCAACGCCTGCTACCCCATGAGTGTTGTGGAAGGGGAAGACCAGGGATTGAATGCAGTCTACGGAGCTACATCCACGGCGGGGCTCATGCGGTTCTCGGATACTGAGCGCGCCCAGATGTTCAAAGCACTCTTCGATACCATACCGGAGTACAGGCACCGGATTCGGATCTTCACTCCCAGGTGCTCTCTTTACTCCCTCTACCGAGACCACAGGGACAATACAAGCTCGGCGTATCCATGCAGGGGAGGAACGGATTTCTTTTTCATTGACGCCAGGGGTGGCGATACCTACCCTTGCGGCTATCGCGGCCGGGAAAACCTTGGGAAATTTTGGGATCTCGATATGAAGACGTCGAGATCGGGAATCCCATGTCGGGCCTGCGACTGGGAGTGTTTCCGTGACCCATCCGAGATGATCGGCCCCTTATTCCCCCTTTTGCCCTTGCCTTCAGGGATCCTGAAAAAGCTGCACCAGGACCGGGAATTCATGCGGCTGTGGCTGGAAGACTGGAGGTACTACCGAGCCTGCGGCTTCTTCAACTGCACAAAGGCGCCTGATTACCTGAAGATGGCAAGCTTCAGTTGATTATGATTATAAAAACGTCTTTTTTCATCATTTATTTTCTAGTTCTTCATCAGGAATTCACAATTTTAGTATAGAAAGCGAGGTGGGAAAGTATCAGAACCAGTTACCTGTTCCATATCTACCTCCCCATCCCAGGGCGCGGGCGTGAATTTTTCCCGCGCCTTTTCTTTAGTGAACAACTACTTTAATCTCTCGAAATAATCATCGATGGTCATTGACGGCACCGGGGGAGTGGTGATGGGATAATCCGACACGGGATACTCCTTGTTCATGTCTGAAGTCCGATTATACTGCACAACATGACCATCCTCGTATCTGCAGGTTTTTGAATCATTGATCAGTTCGCTTAACATCTTGATTTCCTTTTCCATGGAATCACCTCAACTTTTTCTCTTATTCGATACCTGGTCATATAGTGAATAATTATGAATTTAATGTGAGTTAACCATTAAGATTGGGTGAATTCCTTCCCCCGGAAAGGAAAGGCACGGGCGAAAAGCCGCCCGTGCCTGGGGGTGGGAAGAGAAAAATTGGTTCGTTCATGGGTGGATCGTTTGGTCCTTTCTATTTCACAAGGTCAACCGCCTTCCGTGACACATACCACTTGGAGCCGTTGAATACGGCGACGCCGTCGAGGGTGACGGTCTTGCCGTTCACCAAGGCATAGTTTTTGTTGGCCGGTATTCTGATCTCTGCGGAACCCTTTTTCACCACGAGCACCGGGTTGGCCGGAGACGTTGCATCGATGCCTATTTCGGCCCCCTTTGCCTCAAAGGCCTTGTCCGCATCCACATAGAGCCGCCTGGTGGTCTTGTCCAGATCGAGTCCCAGATATTTTGCCGTTATGACGGCAACATCCGTGTTATCTATGGTGCCTGTAGGTCTTTCTCCTGCAGGTGCATAGGCAAAGAGCTCGACGTCTTCGCCGGTATGTCCCCCGGTTGTCCAGCCGATATGCGACCGCCTGCTCATCATGGGGCCGACAACATAGTTCAGCTCACCCTTTTTAACGGCAAGACCGTCCCTGACGGCAGCGACCTCTTCATTGCTCAGGTCCGTGATACCATAGCCTGCAGCCACGGTGTTTCTGATCGCCTCGTCGTCCATATCCGGTTTCAACAGCTTCTCAAGGCCTTCGCCGGTGTACTTCGCCTTCCTGATCACCTTGAAATAATCATCGAGAACGGTCTTGTCATAATTCTTGGTGGTTTCGGCGTCTCCCATGGTGACACCGCCGTTGCCGTGGTCGGCCATGATGAGGATCGCGGTATGTCTGTCTTTCTTCGCAAAGTCCAGGGCTGCCTTCACTGCATCATCAAAGGCGGATATCTCGCTGATGAGACCCACGGGGTCATTGGCATGGGCAGCCCAGTCCACCTCGCTCCCTTCCACCATGAGGAAGAAGCCGTTCTTGTTCCTGGAAAGGATCTCGATGGACTTCTTCGTCATCTCGGCAAGGCTCGGCTCTTTCGCCGGGTCGCGGTCCATGTCGTAGCTGAGCGCCTCAGGTGCGAACAGGCCGTAGACCTTTTTCGCCTTCACCTGCTTCAGCTCGTCTGGTGTGGTGATGACCGCATAGCCGAGCTTCTTCATCTCACTGATGAGATCTTCTCCGTCCCTGCGCCCTTCATGGGTGAAGAACTTGTAGCCGCCGCCCAGGACCACATCGATGCCGTTGTAGACCTCCTGCTCGCTCAGGTTGTCATAATTCTTCCTGCTGGGGTCGTGGCTCGCGAAGCCGGCAGGTGTGGCGTGCATGACCTCACAGGTGACCACGAGCCCGGTGGCCTTGCCCTTGAGCCTGGCCGCCTCGAGCACCGTGGCTACCGGTCGCCTCTTGTCGCTCTCAGCGACGGGTTTCTGCCCGGGCATGGTCGCCTCATCCGGGAGTATCCCGATATAGCCGGTGTGGGACTTGAAGCCGGTGGCCATGGCCGTTGCCGCCGGCGCCGAATCCGCGATGGCGGCATCGGACGAATACGTCCTCACAAGACCGCACGCAAGCGCATCCATTGCCATGGCCCCGCCCCCCCGGTACCACCGGGTAAGCGTATACCCTCCCATGCTCATGCCGTCGGGGATCATGACGATCACGTTCTTCACCTGACCCGCATAGGCGCACATCGATGTCGCGGGAACGAAAAGGACGGCTGCCAGCAATAATGCAGACACGGATTTTCTCATCAGGATCATTGATTCCTCCATACTCGGGTGAAAAATGATTTCAAGATATATTCTTATCGTGTAAACATTATATGAAGACTTGAATAATAATACGTTAAGATGTTCGGCTTTTCTCAGGTTGGAGTAGGCTTGTCATGGAGGAACGGCAGAAGATCCTGATCGTGGAGGATGATGCGCGCCTCGCCGGGCTCATAAGGGACTACCTCGTGCGGGAAGGCTATGCGGTCTTCCTGGAGGAGCGCGGAGACAGGGCACAGGACTGCATAACCCGCGAACGGCCTGACCTGGTTATCCTCGATCTCATGCTGCCCGGCAAAGACGGGCTTTCCGTGTGCCGGGACGTCAGGACCGACTTTGAAGGCCCCATCCTCATCCTCACCGCCCGGGAGGATGACATGGACCAGGTGGCCGGCCTGGAGCTCGGGGCCGACGATTACGTGAAGAAACCCGTGGAGCCAAGGGTCCTCCTCGCCAGGATCCGCGCCCTGTTCCGGAGGATGGAAAAGCCCGGGTCCGGCAGGCATACGGCAGATACCTCACCGGAAGGGCACGACATCAGGTTCGGCTCCCTGAGGATCGACACCGCGTCGCGTAGTGTCTTTCTCGAAGGCAGCCGGGTGGATCTCACGACAAACGAATTCGATCTCCTGCTCCTGCTCGCCCGCAACGAGGGCACGGTGCTCTCGCGCGATACCATCTACTCAGCGCTGAGGGGCATAGGTTACGACGGCATTGACCGCTCGGTGGACATGTACATCTCGCGCCTGCGCAAGAAGCTCGGGGACGACACCTCGCACCCGGCGCGCATCAAGACTGTCTGGGGCTCCGGCTATCTCTTCGTCAGGGACGCCTGGTAGTCCGGGCCGACATTATCCCCGGCCCATACACTTTTTTACAATTACCTACACAATTCCCATAGAATCGTGTGCCGGAATCTGATTATCATACCTGCATGAAGCACATGAAAGAGAATGAGAAGCCTGGTCCCGGTGACAGCAAGTACCTGTTGAGAAAGGTCTTCCTCCGCTTCTTCCTCTCCATCTTCCTTACCATCTTCGCCGGATCCTTTATCCTCCAGCAGGTCCTCAACTACACCTTCAAGAAGATGATCGAGGAGCGGCTCCATGTCTACTATGTGGACCTCTCCAGGGGGCCCATGAAACTCATGATGGAAGATCTGGGCAGAATATCCCGGGAGAAATGGCCCGGACGCATGAAGGAGATGCAGTCGTATTTCGGCTTCCCCATCGCGCTGACCCCCGCCCGTGAGATGCAACTTTCCAAAGACGAGATGCAGTCACTGATGGCAGGCAGGATCGTAGTCAGGAAGGAGGGAAGCCTCTTCCACCAGCGCATCCCGGGCAGCGACTATGTCCTGACCTTGGGCGAGGTCAAAGAACCCGGCTTCAACTTCTCACTGCAGATCTTCGCCTGGGCCATGTTCGCCTCATTGGTAGCGCTCCTCACCCTGGCCTGGGCAATCCCGTTCGCCCGCAAACTCAAGCATATCAGCTCCTCGGCCATCGCCTTCGGCAGGGGCGACCTCTCCCGCAGGGCCAGGGTGTGGAAATGGTCTTCTCTGGAGCCCTTGGCGAAATCTTTCAACGCCATGGCCGACCGGATCGAGCTGCTCATAAGCTCCCACAAGGACCTCACCAACGCTGTGTCCCACGAGCTCAGAACCCCCATCAGCCGCATCCGATTCGGCATGGAGATGCTGCAGGCGTCAGCGGATGATTTTGTCCGATCCCCATATATCGAAGGCATGGCAAAAGACATCGACGAGCTGGATGCACTGGTCGCCGAGCTCCTCACCTACACACGGCTCGACCGCGAGCGTCCGGACCTCTCCTTCGTGGACCGCCCCATCCTGCCCTGGCTCGACGAGGTCATCGATGACATGAAACCCTTGATGGGGACACTGAAGGTTGAGCGCATCATTTCCCGGGAGATAGATGGGGTTGTGCTGCACATCGAACCGTTCATGATGGCCCGCGCAGTGAGGAACATCCTCCTCAATGCATCGCACCATGCCCGGGCCCGGGTAGCGATCTCCGTGGAGCGGCTGGGCGAAGAATGTCTGATACGGATCGATGACGACGGCCCGGGGGTGCCGGAGGAAGGCCGGGAAGAGATCTTCAGGCCCTTCGTCCGACTCGATGCGAGCAGGGACCGGAAAACCGGGAGCCACGGCCTGGGTCTGGCCATTGTCGCGCGCATCCTGACCTGGCACGGCGGAAAGGCTTCCGTATCAGACTCGCCACTGGGCGGCGCCCGCTTCACCCTGTCATGGCCTGCCTTTCCAAAATAAAAGATTAATTTCCCACCCCTTTCTAAAGGGGGCGAGGGGGCGATTTTGCTCCGCACCACTGAATAAAATCACCCCTGTCCCCTCCTTAAAAGAAGGGGGCTTTGTATCATGTTATTCTTCGTGTCCTCACCCGCCCTCCATGGCTTTAGCGAAGGAGGATCGTACTCTTCGTGTACGGCTTTTTACCTTGACAGGAAACATCCTCTTGCCCTTTCCGGATATCCAATTATTAATAAATGGTTAAGATGACCTGGAACCCTGGGCTCCGTTGAAGAAATGATAATGGCATGTGAGGATGTACATGTTCCGTTTGAGTCACTTTGTTTCAGA
>DATKLV010000127.1:0-4275 GCA_035542255.1 Desulfomonilia bacterium
GTCTGTACGAGTGCTTCCCGGTCGGCTGCCTTTTCCCCGCGGAATGGGCCGAGGAGCCGATGAGAAGTTATCTCCCTGAGCATCTCTCCCGCATCACGCTCGGACAGCGGGGCTATCCTCAGCGCTATGTCCGAGAGGGCCTCGGTGAATACCCCTCCGATGCCGAACATGACCGCCGGCCCAAAGACCGGGTCGCGCGAGATGCCTGCCACGAACTCGCGTCTGCCCGCAAGCTGCGGCTGGACAAGGATGCCCTCGAGCTCGTCCTTGGCCTCGCGCTCGATGGCCTGCGCCGCTTTCAGCACGTCTGACCTGCCGGTGAGGTTGAGGTGCACGAGCCCCCGTTCGGTCTTGTGGAGCAGGGTGGACCCCAGGCCCTTGAGGACGACGGGAAAGCCCATGTCCTCGGCCGCGGCGCAGGCCTCTGCCGTATCCTTGGCCACGACCTCCTGTACCACCGGCACGCCGTAGGCCGCAAGGATCTGCTTCGATGCGTGTTCGCTCAGAGCCTTCTGTCCCGATGCCTTTGCCCCGGCGATGATATCGGTTACCTCCACACAAACCTCCTGTGCCCTGGGAATGACCATTCCAGCCTTATTGTCATACCATATATATTATTTCTTCGAGATGAGCCTTTGAAATGTTGCAAGAAATGCATATTCTTTTGACATGTCATCGAATCTTGACAGCCACTCCCTGATGTACGGAGTATCTATCCCCGGGTGTTTCCTGATGACCGACTCCACATCCTCAAGGTCTCTCGGCCTGCCGGAGAAGATCTTGTGAATGATAAGGTCCTCCGCAGAGGCGTACATCACACCCTGATTTCTTATGTCCACCTTTATGGCCCTTTTTATGGCCTGACTTTCATAGGGGGTATACGAAAAAATGAAATCAACCCTGATGCCGCTTTCCTCATCCACGGCAGGCAGGACATTGGTCTTTTGTACAAATGCAGGAATGTCTTCAGGAAGGGGCTTGAGATACAGTTCTTGCAGGAGAGAGAGGATTATATCCACATGGCTGTTATCCACGCCAAGGGTTATATCGATGTCTCTTGTCAGGCGTGGTTCGCCATAGAGCAGGACAGCCTGGCCCCCGATGATCATGTAGGGCACGTTGCGCTTTTCAAGGGCCTTGGCAAGCCTGGCAAGGATTATTTCGAACACGAGTTGAGCACCCGCGCAATCCTGATATCGACCTCAATACCTTCCCAGGGATCTTTCATGGGGAATATACCCAGCGATTTTGCCTCCTCCCAGAGGGACTCGACAAGTGCAAGTGACTTTGATCGAGAAAGATGCCCCTGGTTCTTCTGGTAAGCATCTTCGAATTGGCGATAAATTTCCGGGTTTCGGATCATAATGTCATGAGCACCTTTCACTTCTCTTTATACCATAGAAAAGGTTGGAGAGAGAAGGCATATGAGGTAGTGTACAGGGTTACGTATCGCTGATTTTTCTCAATATCCTGATTCCCGCTTTCGCAGGGATGATGAAGTGTTTACATCGCATGCATGACCTGTCTGTCATTGCTAAGGCTGCCGGAGTACAGGCCTGATGTCGTGGATGTCAATGCCCACCAGTGTCGGCCAGGGTAGGGGCCTGCTGCCGATCAGGAGGGGGTATACACGTCTTTTCGTAGGAGCCTTGATGCCTCCGAAATCCCTGTAGTCATCGCACAAGTGCGCTGCATGAGCCCACGAGCCTACGACACGGGCGGTGTAATCCAGCCGCCTCAGATAACGGTGCTCATCGAAATAAAAGATCTGTGTCTCTGAATGGGTGGGGATGTTTTGCGGAAACGTCACCTTCATTCGTGACCACGATGCGGATCCCGTGCTGAACGGTTCGAGAATTTCAAATGCAAAACCTTTGCGGAGAAAGATAAACGGCGCGGTCAGATAGTTCCACGTGGCATAGCCGGCGAAATAGACGAAGTCGAGGTCATCCCACATGAACTGGCGTCGCAGCCCGTTAAAAACCACCCTGGGCTTCTCCCTCCTCGAAACGATTCTCCCTTCAGAATCTTTGATGTTAACTTCCTCCTCCCCCACCAGCTCACTCGTGAGCCCTTCACGGGGAAAATCGAAGAAGGTGAATCTGGGCTCATGGGCAAAGGCCTTCATGCGAACGTGATCCAGGACGGGCCTGCGCTTAGCCGTGAACAGGAAGCCCGAGGCAGTGACCACGGCATCGAGTGCCTCGATGCTGTTCCAGAGATCCTCGCCGCCATGGACATCGATGACTTCTTTGATCAATCCGGAGGGGTCATGCATGTTCATACATTCATCCTGCATCTTTATTAAATCGATCGACCCCGAATTCAAGAGGAGATCCTGAGCGGCACTACGGCAAAGATGAATGCACTCCAGAGCGAATGGCATATGATGATGCTGTCCAGACGCTTCAGCTTCATGTAGAGAAGCCCCCAGAATGAGCCTGCCACAGCTGCGGCACCGATGAGCATGAAGTTGAAAGACCAGATATGTACGCCGGTATAGATCATTGTGGCCAGAAGCCAGCCCGGGTATTCGCCGTAACGGCTCATCAGGTTCCGCTGCAGGAAGCCCCGCCAGAAGATCTCTTCGCACGGCCCTGTGAGGAACAGGAGGATAAAGAAAATGGTCAGCGATGAAAAACCTGCACCTTTGCCGTAGATGGCGCTGACCTGTTGGGAAGCAAAAGGAAATATGCACGATGACACAATCTTACCGGCCCAGAACACGAGATATAGGACAACAGCAGCAATAATTCCTTGGAATACCGCCAGCCTGTCGAAGAGCAGTTTGTTGGCCCTAAGGGTATTCACCCGCGCGGACAGTGCTGCCAGAGTAGTTGCGGAAAAGGCAATCTTTATCCAGAAATTGAGCCCTTCCAGATAGAAGGTTACGAACCACAGCACGAAGGCCAGTATGATCGCAGACCATACCAGTCTTGGCCGGAATCCGGATCGGTTCATCCCATGAAACCCTGGATGACCAGCGCTGCCAAGAGCAGAGCACCAAAGGCGGTATCGAGTTTGGCAGTCTGGGCATCGGCATCCGAGGGAATTCTTGTCTCCATCTGGCGGAGAAGCTTTATGGCCAGAGGCAGGGAGAGGAACACCAGGAGCCCCCATGGGGTGAGCACGCCGGACAAGGTGATGATGAGCGTGCTCAGGTAAGCCAGGACCATGATCGCCAGATAGACATGTATGCCTGCACGGGGACCGAGCGCAATGGCAATGGTCTTGATATGCTGACTCTTATCATGCTCGATGTCCCGGATATTGTTTGCAAAGATCACCAATGCGACCAGCACCCCGAAGGGGATGGATATGAGCAGCGCATTAAGGCTCAAGGTGTGCCTCTGGACATAGTAGGCTCCTTCGACCATGAGCGGCCCCCACATGAGGAATACCGAGGCCTCGCCCATGGCGATATATTTATACTTCAGAGGCGGAGAGGTATATCCGATTCCTGCCACGACCCCCATCAGACCTATCAACAATACTACGGGACCGCTGTGAAAAGTGAGATAGATCCCTATGGCTGCAGCTACAGCGAAGAGTCCGTAAGCCACCAGAAGCACCTGCCGGGCAGGCAGCAATCCATGAACAATGGGATGAGGCCGATACTGGGCCGTAGCCGCTGCCTCGGTATCCAGTCCGTTCTTTACATCGTAATAATCATTTATCAGGTTCGTTCCTGCATGCATGAACACGACGCCTATTACGGTAAACAGGAAGGGAATCCAGTAAAAATTTCCTTCAATGGCAGCAAGTGCGCTTCCGACACTCACGGATATCACGGTCATGGAAAAAGACCAGGGGCGGGTTGCAATGAACCAGTTTTGTAAGCGCTTCATGAATGCCGTCCTCTTAAATTGGATTTCAAGGATCGAGTCCACCTTGGAATTGCATACAGATAATGGAATTGCAGCATACTGTCAAGAATGGGGAAAGCCCGATGCTTCATTCCTTGCCGTTTCGAATCGTTCCCTGGCTGCAATTACCTTAGTTGATAGAGAAATAATGATCTATGCTTAAAGCTTATTGAACCGTCAGAGAGCGAGTCCATAAGATTCGCTCTCTGTCAGCTTGTTTAAAGGCACTTTGTACTTTATTTAATGGGCTAGTTGTTTTGCATAATCGACCATTCCCTGGAAGTCGACCACCACAACCGGCTCATCACCCACGACCCAGCCATCATGACCCACCGGCAGCAGGGATACGTCTCCTGCCCTGCAGATCAGCTCAGTACCGTCATCCATGACGACCTTTAAGGTCCCTGAG
>DATKLV010000128.1:0-5692 GCA_035542255.1 Desulfomonilia bacterium
TGCCAAGATCGAAGAACTGTCAGTAAAGATTAAAGACTCATGCTAACTCCCCTCTCCCCTTGGGAGGCTGTCTCAAAAGGGTGTTTTTATTGTCGTCCCCGCGAAAGCGGGGACCCTGGAACCCTGATAAAAACTGTATTCCCGCTTTCGCGGGAATGACAGAAAATGATAATATATTCTGATCACGAACCATAACATGAGGAGAAAGAAATGAACCTTGATAATGTCAGAAAGACCGACCCCGAGGTATATGATGCCATCATGGGCGAGCTGAAGAGACAGAGGAACAAACTCGAGCTCATAGCTTCCGAGAACATTGTGAGCAAAGCAGTGCTCGAGGCCCAGGGCTGCGTCATGACCAACAAGTATGCGGAGGGCTATCCGGCAAAGAGATACTACGGAGGCTGCGAGTATGTGGACGTGGCCGAGGATCTCGCCATAGCCCGTGCCAAGCAGCTCTTCGGCGCGGACCATGCCAATGTTCAGCCCCACTCGGGCTCCCAGGCCAACATGGCCGTTTATTTCAGCATCCTGGAACCGGGAGACACCTACCTCGGCATGAGCCTGCCGCACGGGGGGCATCTCTCCATGGGCTCGCCCGTGAACTTCTCGGGCAAGTTCTACAATGTCGTTGCCTATGGGGTACGGCAGGACACGCACCGCATCGATTACGACCAGCTCAGAGACCTGGCAAGGAAGAACAAGCCCAAGCTCATCATTGCCGGTGCCAGCGCATACCCGAGGATCATCGAGTACAAGACCTTCAAGGAGATCGCTGACGAGGTGGGTGCTTACTTCATGGTGGACATGGCCCACATCGCGGGGCTCATCGCAGCCGGGCTGCACCCGAGCCCGGTGCCGTACGCGGATTTCGTCACTACAACGACCCACAAGACCCTGCGCGGCCCCAGGGGCGGCATGGTCCTCTGCAAGGAGCAGCACGCCAAGACGCTCAACTCCAAGGTCTTCCCCGGCATGCAGGGAGGTCCCCTGATGCATGTCATCGCCGCCAAGGCCGTTGCCTTCAAGGAGGCTCTGACACCGGAATTCAAGGAGTACCAGGTCCAGATCGTGCGCAACGCAAAGGCCATGGCCGAGGAGTTCCTTGCCCTGGGCTTCACCCTGGTATCGGGCGGCACGGACAACCACCTCATGCTCGTGGACCTGACGAGTAAGGATGTCACGGGCAAGGATGCCCAGGAGATGCTGGATGCCGCCTGGATCACCGTGAACAGGAATACCATCCCCTTTGAAACCAAGAGCCCGTTCGTGACTTCGGGTATCCGCATCGGCTCGCCTGCGCTCACCACCCGGGGCATGAAGGAGGGCGAGATGCGGCAGGTGGCGCGCATGATAGGCCGGGTCATTGACGCCAAGGGCGATGCAGCGGTGATCGAGAAGGTGCGGTCCGAGGTGGACGACCTCACCAGACGCTTCCCCATATACGAAGGGTGACGGATATGCGGTGCCCCAGGTGTTCTGGACTCGAAGACAAGGTTCTGCAGTCCAGGATCAGCCAGGACGGCACGTCCATCAGGCGCAGGAGGGAGTGCATGGCCTGCGCTCACCGCTTCACCACCTATGAGCACATCGAGGAGTTCGTCCCGGTGGTGGTCAAGAAAGACGGCAGGCGGGAGCCGTTCGATGCAGCCAAGGTTGTCTCCGGCATCATGACGGCCTGCGAGAAACGGCCGGTGAGCATGGAGGCCATCGAGACCATCAAGGACGCGCTCATCCAGGACATCCAGTCCAAGTGGGACAGGGAGGTTCCTTCGTCCTACATCGGAGAGCGCATCATGGAGGCGCTGCACAAACTCGACCCGGTGGCCTATGTCAGGTTCGCATCAGTATACCGCGAATTCAAGGATGTGAGCGAGTTCATGGATGAGATCAAGGGCCTGCGCCGGGCCAAGAAACGATAGGTTCACGTAACCGGGGATTGTCCTCATAAGGATATGATCAGGAGCTCCTCTGTTCGTGGTCATTATGAATAATTCGGGCCCCTCACCCTGGCCCTCTCCCCATAAAGGTATGGAGAGAGGGGAGGAGTCAACCATATAGGGTGAGTTCCCCTGGTTTGAGAGTTGTCGCGCGTGCATGCGCCAAGAGATTCTCATCCCGTACAGGGAGATGGGGGATATGTTGTATAATTCTGTAACTAGATACTAGTCGATCGCAAAGGGATGGTGCCCCCGGCTGAGAGTTATCTACCTTGCATGCATATACGCAAGACCCTCGCCCCCGTCCAGGGGGAGAGGGCGGGGGTGAGGGGGATCTCATCAGGATTTGAGAGGGCTGCAAGAGGATATGGAACAAGATGTAATCTACATGCACCAGGCCGTTGAGCTGGCCCGGAAGACCATGGGCAGGACCGCACCAAACCCGAGTGTAGGGGCGGTAGTAGTGAAAGACGGGCAGATTGTGGGCATGGGCTTCCATCCCAAGGCAGGCCTCCCCCATGCCGAGATCTATGCCCTTGAAGAAGCAGGGGACAAGGCGAAGGGCGCCACCCTGTATGTGACCCTGGAGCCCTGCAACCACTACGGCAAGACCCCGCCCTGCACCGAGGCTGTCATAAAGGCGGGCATATCCCGTGTCGTGGCAGGGACCCTCGACCCGAACCCGATTGTGGCAGGTAAAGGCGTCATGAGGCTCAAAGAGGCGGGCATAACCGTAGATGTGGGCGTGTGCGGTGATGAATGCAAAGAGCTCATCTCCTGGTATGCTACCTGGCTGGAAAAGGGCAGACCTTTCGTCATCCTGAAGGCAGCCATCACCCTTGACGGTCGGATCGCCGCATCCACGGGGGATTCCCAATGGATCAGCTCGGAGGAATCCAGACTCCATGTGCACGAGCTGCGGAACCGTGTGGACGGTGTTCTGGTGGGCATCGGTACGGTGCTCAAGGATGACCCTCTGCTCACCTGCCGTATCGAAGGGGGCCGGGACCCCCTGCGGATAATCCTGGACCCGCTGCTCACTGTCCCGAGAGATGCGAAGTGTCTCGGCCCCGGGGTGTATGTATTCACTGCGAAACCGCTTGAATCAGGGAAAGAGATCATGGAACGGGGAGCTCGGGTCGTCCGGATAGAGCCTGATGCTTCGGGCATACTCCCCTGGGATGCGATACTGGAATATCTCGGAAAGATGGGGCTCCATGCCGTCATGGTGGAAGGCGGCAGCGGCGTCTATTCGAGCCTGCTCAAATCGGCCCTCGTGGACAAGCTCATCTTCTTCATTGCCCCCAAGATCCTCGGCGGAGGCATGCCTCTGGTGAACTGGGGCTCTCCTCTCAAGATTGCGGATGCCTTGAAGATTGTGATAACTAAGGTAGAATCATTGGGCGGGGATATCCTCGTGGAGGGTGTGCTGGAGGCATAGCATGTTCACCGGGATCATCGAGTCAATAGGAAAGATCATATCCAAACGGGCCCAGGGCAGGGGTTTCGAGCTGGAAATCGATACGGGTATAGACCTGACAGGAGATGCAGTCGGCGACAGCGTCTCCGTGGATGGGGTATGTCTGACCATCACGAGGAAGAGCGGCAGCACCTTTGCAGCCGACGCCTCGCAGGAGACCGTATCCCGCTCGACCCTCGGCGATATCAGGCCCGGAGCGAAGGTGAACATCGAACGGTCGCTCACCCTGTCATCCAGGCTCGGCGGCCATATTGTTCTCGGCCATGTAGACACCGTCGGCAAGGTCCTCATGAAAGACCTGGAGGGGGAGTCCGTCCGTCTCAAGGTCGGCTTCGAGAAAGGTTTCACCAGGTATGTGGTGGAGAAGGGCTCCATTGCCGTCGACGGTGTTTCGCTGACCATCAATGAGATCTTTCCCGAGGCCTTCAGCGTCAACATCATACCGCATACGGCCGCATCCACTTCCTTGACACTAAAAACCGCGGGTGTTAGGGTGAACCTTGAATTCGACGTCCTGGGCAAGTATGTGGAAAGTCTGCTGAACAAGGACAAGGGTGGCGACCTTCAAGACCTTCTGAAAAAGCAGGGGTTTATAAAATAGGAGTGGATTCATATGCCGGTGTGCACCGTAGAAGAGGCACTTGACGATCTCAAAACGGGGAAGATGATCATCCTTGTGGATGACGAAGACCGTGAGAACGAGGGCGACCTCACCATGGCGGCGGAGTTCATAACTCCCGACGCCATCAATTTCATGGCAAGATACGGCAGAGGCCTGATCTGTCTGGCATTGAATCCGGACATCGCTGACCGTCTAGACCTCCAGCCCATGGTCAGGGACAACACGAGCAAGTTCGGCACAGGTTTCACGGTCTCTGTTGAAGCAAAAAAAGGGGTAACCACCGGCATATCGGCCGCAGACAGGGCAGTCACCATCCGTACAGCCATTGCGCCGGATAGCAGGGCGGAAGATCTCGCGCGTCCGGGTCATGTCTTTCCCATCAGGGCCAAACACGGCGGCGTGCTTGTCCGCACCGGCCAGACCGAGGGTTCCGTGGACCTGTGCAGGATGGCCGGGTTGAGGCCCGGCGCCGTGATCTGCGAGGTCATGAACGATGACGGCACCATGGCCCGCATGCCGCAGCTGGAGCAATTCGCATCAGAGCACGGCCTGAAGATCTGCACCATCGCAGACATCATCGCCTACCGGATACGCAACGAGATCCTGGTGCGCGAAGTCGTCCGCGCAAAGCTTCCGACCGAATACGGGGTCTTCGAGCTCGTGGGCTTTGACAATGACATCGACAACAAGGAGCACGTCGCCCTGGTCAAAGGCGATATCAACCCGGATGAGCCTGTCCTCGTCCGCGTCCACTCCGAATGCCTTACCGGTGACATGTTCCATTCCATGCGCTGCGACTGCGGCGACCAGCTTCACCGGGCCATGGAGATGATCGAGGAAGAAGGTAAGGGCGTCATCGTATACATGCGCCAGGAAGGCCGCGGCATCGGCCTCATCAACAAGCTCAGGGCCTATCATCTCCAGGACAAAGGCAGGGACACGGTTGAAGCCAATATCGAGCTGGGGTTCGCCGCCGACCTGAGGGACTACGGCATCGGAGCGCAGATCCTCGTATACCTGGGTGTGCGCAAAATGAAGCTCATGACCAACAACCCCAAGAAGATCATAGGGCTCGAGGGCTACGGCCTGGAGATCGTCGAGCGGGTGCCCATCGAGATCCCGCCCACGCAGGAGAACCAGAGGTACCTGAAGACCAAGAAGGACAAGATGGGACACATTCTGGAGGTGGTATAGATGGCGCATGTCATTGAGGGCAAACTGTTAGGCAAGGGCAGGAAGGTCGCGATCATAGCCAGCCGGTTCAACGACTTCATCACTGCACGGCTCCTGGAAGGGGCGCTGGATGCGCTCAACCGGCACGGCGTCGCCGACAAGGACATCACCATCTACCGGGTCCCGGGGGCGTTCGAGATCCCATCGGTGGCCAAAAGGCTTGCCGCGGGCGGCGGTGTCGACGGCATCGTCTGCCTGGGGGCGGTCATCAGGGGCTCCACGCCGCATTTCGATTACGTGGCATCCGAGGTGAGCAAGGGCGTCGCCCTGGTAGGTCTGGACGCCAGGATGCCGGTGATCTTCGGCGTGCTCACCACCGACACCATAGAACAGGCTGTCGAGCGCGCAGGGACGAAGTCCGGGAACAAGGGGTTCGATGCCTCCATGGCCCTGCTCGAGATGATGGACCTGTACTCG
>DATKLV010000129.1:0-4509 GCA_035542255.1 Desulfomonilia bacterium
GGATCTTCGGGGAAGCAAGGCATATACTTGCCATCATGAGGGGAAAGACGACCAAAATCATGAACAAGCTCGTATATCTCAAGGCCTTAACCATAGAATCACCTCCGGAATTATGGCTAACATAAATACTATCCGATTTCCATAGTTTTGGATGCCGGTCCTTTGAACGTGTTGACTTTTCACACATCAGAGAATACATCTTAGCCATGCGCGGAAAACTGGAACACCCGAGAGGACTCATCGAGCTTATTTCTGTCGAAGTGGAGCGAATCGATTCCGAGTATCGCGAATTGTGGCTGAGTTTCGAATATACCTGCCCCGGCGGCGAATATAAATCCGCCATGGTGCTGCCCATAAGCAACTCCAAGGAAATGGCGAACTTCTTTTTCAAAGAGCTCATCAGCGAAGCAAAACACCTCTCCGAGATAGAAAAGAACGAGGCCGTCAACGTCGGCCTCTATGTGGCGAACAAGACCGACACCATGCTGCCCATCAAGAATCTGAGCCAGCGGGTGATAGATGTGCTCAATACCGAAGAGGATCTCCACGAGAACCGGGAGTTCATCGACTTGTGCACATCGGGCTTCCACTTCAAGGAAGGCACCAAAAGCCTCAGCACAAAGGGTTTTGAAGAGCGTTTCAAGATCTTCATGGGCCGGGCCACGGAGAAGATGTCGCAGGGTTACTACACCATAGCTGCCGACGACCTGGAAAAGGCCAACATCCTGTGTGCAACAAGCCCATTCATATCCAAGCTCATCGGCATCTGCCACCGGGAGCTGGGCCACCTCGACCTTGCCCTGGAGATGTTTACCCGGGCCATGGAACTCGGTGACAGGGAAAAGGATACCTATCTCTATCTCTCGGAGCTCTATTTCTTTCTCAACGACATGGAACTCGCACAGAAAACTCTTGAAAAAATGCTTCTTGAATATCCGGAAGATATCAGGGCTATGGTGGAGCTCGCCAACATCATGTACCAGATGGATGACGAATACGGCAAATATCTCGACAGGGCTTATGCCCTCGACCCGGAACAGACGCAGAAGACCATCCTCCAGACATTCGTGTTCAAGAAGGTGAGCGGAGGCAAAAAGACCCGTATATCCATCGAAGAGGCATCGAGGCTCCTGGGGATTCCCGATCAGACCATAAAACAGCTCGCGCTCAGCAATCGGATACCCGTCAGGGCATTCCCGGACAACGACGAGCTGGTACTGGATGAAAATGAGCTCAAGTCGTGGGCCTATGTTTACAGGAGATACAAGCTGTTGCGGATGAAATCGAAAGAGTCGGCACTCACCCGGGAGGGAATAAAAATCAAGGCATGGCTCTACTTTCCTGAGCCTGCTCCCAAAAGCCTGCTACCGGCATTGATCTTCTGCCACGGGATACCAGGCTCCGTGCAAGACCCCAACGACAGGGGGTACACCCCGCTCTTCGAAGAGTTCACCAATCTCGGTTTTGCATGCGCCGCATTCAATTTCAGGGGATGCGGTCTGTCCGAAGGGAACATCGATATGAAAGGCTGGCACAGGGATCTAGAGGCCATAGTAGATTTGGTCCTTGGCAGTCCGGGTATAGACCCCAGATCCATCCATTGCATAGGCTTTTCTGCAGGCGGGGCCATAGCCTGCAAGGTGGCTGCATACCAGAAGGAGATTGCGAGCCTGCTCCTCATGGCAAGCCCCTGCACATTCGCCGACATCCTGCCCGAAGACGCGGAGCTGCTCAGGTCCCACTTCGCCTCCCTAGGAACCATACGTGATGCCTCCTTTCCAAGGGATCTCACCAAGTGGTACAAGGATTTCCTTGATATAAAGCCGGCACACTGGCTGCCCTTCATTTACCCCCGGCCCATCGGCATCGTGCACGGCGAGCAAGATGAAACCGTACCGGTCGAGCATGCGAGGATGCTGTTTGACGCGGCATGGCAGCCCAAAAAGCTGACCATTCTTGAAGGTGCGACTCACCAGTTGCGGAAAGATCCCCGGATTGTCGGGGTCATCAGGGACTTTTTAAAAGAGGTCATGTAACCGTCATGGACAACCAGGATAACAGGTATCTGCCCATCTTCATCGACTTGCGGGACAGACTCGCCATTGTCGTGGGGGGAGGCCCTGTTGCCGCCCGAAAAGTGGAATCGCTGGTGAAAGCAGGGGCCAGGGTCAAGGTCATCGCACCTGAGGTGGTGGATGAGATAGCCGTGAACCCTTCGGTTCAGGTGGATCTCAGGGAGTACGAAGAGGACGACCTTGAGGGCGCCTTTCTGGTGATTGCGGCCACGGACAGTGAGAAGATCAATCGTGCCGTGAGTGAAGAAGCCGGACAGAGGCGTATTTTCTGTAATGTCGTGGACAGGCCCGAGCTGTGCTCCTTCATAGTACCCTCGGTAGTGGAAAGGGGCCCCATCAAGGTAGCCATCTCAACGGGCGGTTTTTCCCCAGCCCTTTCCAGGAGACTGCGGGCGCTCATCGGCAACAACATCGGCGACGAATACGTGAGCCTGGCTGCCATTCTGGGTATGATCAGGCCCATCGTCCGGTCCTCCTCGGGAGATTCCGAAGACCATAAGAGGGTGTTCGATCTGCTCATCGATTCGGAGCTTATCGATGCCATCCGCTCGGGGGACCGGGCGCTTGCCGAGGACATACTCTTCCAGGCCCTCGGGCGGCACATCAACCTCAAGGGGATAATACCATGACCATCTCGGCAGTGCTTATTCTCTACTCCATCGCCAGCCTCGGTTTCATAACCTATCTTTTCCTCAGAAAAGACATCATCCTCATGGCGTTGAGAATCTTGTTTGCCGTATGTATCATAGCTCACAGCCTCTTCGTCATAGCACTCTGGAGCACAACCGGCCAGCTGCCGGTCGCTACCCCGACAGAGGCGCTCAACATCCTCATCCTCTTTTCCTCCATTGCCTTCTTCCCTTTTATAGTGAAAAAGAGCACCTCCGTACTTGGTGCCTTCTTCATGCCCCTTGCGTGCTGCGTGCTCGCATTCATCGCCGGGTCACTGCAGAGTGTCCCGGAGGCCTTGATCGGATCATACCGCTACTGGTACCCGCTGCACACCTTGAGCGTCATCATGGGTGAGGCCTTCTTTGTCGTGGCTGCCATTGTATCGGTGGTTTATCTGATCCACGAAAGGAACATAAAAACAGGGTCCATCCATTCTTCAGCATCCGCCCTTCCTCCGCTGACCATGCTGGATTCTATCTTATACATCTCGCTTTCTTTAGGCTTTATAGCCATCACTGCAGGCATGATCCTGGGAGGTCTCTGGGCATGGGCACTGGGGCTCATGTTCAGCCATATCGCCCCGAAGGTACTCGCCGGTGCTCTCACCTGGCTGGTCTTTGCCCTGAGCCTGCACCAGAGGTTCGCCATAGGTTGGAAAGGCAGGCGCACTGCGGTCATAACCCTCATCGGCTTTGCGCTCATGGTGGTGCTCTTCTTGATAATCACTTTTGTCTTCCCTGAATCACACGGAATAAGGCTCGTCTGATGGAAAGGATCTGCTGCATCAGCATCAACCATAAGAACGCCCCGGTAGACATCAGGGAGCGGATCAGGGTGGAACCTTCCGACATCAATACCATCAAGGTCAAGGATTCCGAGGCATTCTGCCTGAATACCTGCAACCGTACAGAGCTCTACTGGACATCCATGGAAGAGGAGAGCCTGTTCAATCTCCTGGAACGTGTATCAGGAATCGACATATCAACGATCAGAACAGTATCCGATTGCCTTGCGGGCAGGGAGGCTGTCCGGCACCTCTTCATGGTGGCATCGGGCCTGGACTCTCTCGTCATCGGCGAGCCTCAGATCCTCGGACAGCTGAAAGAAGCCTATAGGGAGGCCCTTGCAGCAAACACTACCGACACCATCCTGAACAAGGCCCTTCATCGGGCATTCAGCACTGCCAAACGCATTCGCACCGAGACGAGCATCGGGACCTACTCCGTCTCCGTGGCATCCGAGGCCGTGGAGCTGGCCAGCCACATCTTCGGAGATATCAGCGAGAGCAGCGTTTTAGTCATAGGCGCCGGAGACATGGCAGGCATCGCGGCAAGGCGCCTGAAGGAAAGGGGCGTGAAGCATCTGAGCATCATCAATCGAACCCACAATGCGGCATGCGATCTCGCCCATGAGCTGGGCGGCATCGCGATACCCTTCGAGCGCCTGGCAGAAGAGCTGGCAGCCGGGGACATCATCATATCATCCACCGGATCCATACACCCCATCATCACCAGGGACATGGTTCTCGCGGCCATGAAGACCCGGAAAAACCGGCCCATGATAATCATCGATATCGCGGTCCCCAGGGATGTCGATGAGGCCGCTGGCAAGTGCTACAACTGCTATCTCTATGACATCGATGCACTCAAGACCATTGTCGACAAGCACTTTGCACACCGGGAGCTTGAAGCGGCCAGGGCGGTTTCCATCGTAGACGAAGAGACCGTCAAGTTCGAAAAATGGCTGGAGTCGCTTTCTGCCC
>DATKLV010000130.1:0-5763 GCA_035542255.1 Desulfomonilia bacterium
GCAGTGCTCGACACGGCCGCACACAAGCCAGCGCCCATGACTGCCTTTGATGCCTTTTTCTTCCTGGCACTCATCGTTACGCTCAGAGGGACAAAGACCGTCGTGGATTTCTATAAAGAGCTCCTGGCGGAGATGAATGAGCGCATAGATCAGGAGATCTGGGCCCTGCCGAACGAGCGGTACCGGCTCCTGTGGGACAATCTGCCCGTATGGTACCGTCTGAAATGGCTGTCCGACACCTTCGCATCCCATGATGCCTGCCTTGTGGCCGATACATACACGACCGCCTGGTGCGGATCCATGAAATACATAGATGAGAACAACTTTTTCGACTCCATGGCAGAGGCCTACACACGCATCTACCTCAATATCGGCATTGACGAGATGGCTAAGACCATCTTCCAGATGATAGACAAGTATGAGGTGGACGGCATGGTGATGCATTCCAACCGGAGCTGCAAGCCGTATTCATTCGGCCAGTATGACATACAGAAGATGATCCAGGACAAGAAGGACATCCCGTGCATGATGCTTGAGTCGCATATGGTGGATGAGAGGAGTTTCTCCGAGAGCCAGGCGAGCACGCGCATCGATGCATTCATGGAGATCATCAAGCAGCGGAAAGGTTAGGGAGGTCTCTATGGGAATGATCCGTTACGGACTCGAGGGCAAGGTATTCGTGGTGACCGGAGGGAGCAGGGGCATAGGACTGGAGCTGACCAAGGAACTCATCAACCAGGGGGCCAAGGTAGCCATATGCGGCAGGAAACAGGAGGCCCTCGATGCGGCGATCGCAGCCATCGGCGCCCCGGACTCTGTGATGGGAATTGCCGCTCACATCGCCAAGGAAGACGATGTGGAAAAGATGTTCGGACGCGTACAGGAAAGGTTCAACCGGGTCGATGTTTTGATCAACAACGTGGGCATGAACCTGCTGACCGCCTCTGTTGCGGAGACCGACACCAATCTGTGGCAGAAGATCATGGACACGAACCTGAACGGCACCTTCATCTGCTCGCGGCACGCGGCAAAGATCATGAAGCCCCAGAAAAAGGGCAAGATAGTGAGCGTATCGTCGATTGCAGGCAGGAGGGCATCGCCCGGCATGGGCATATACGGCATTGCAAAGGCCGGGGTCGAGATGCTCACCAAGGTCCTTGCCGCAGAGCTCGCCCAGTTCGGCATCCAGGTCAACGCCGTGGCGCCGTCCATGGTGAGGACAGATTTCAGCAAGCCCTTCTGGTCCAATGAGGCGATATACTCCCAGGTCGTCAAGTCCATCCCCATGGGCCGGATTGCAGAGCCCATAGAAGTAGTTCACCCGGTGCTCTTCCTGGCTTCCGATGCCGCGGGTTTCATCACCGGCCAGACCATACTCGTCGACGGGGGGGCCACGGCAATTTAATGGACGACAGTGACATGAGGACAGCAGGAGTCGATATCGGTTCCATCACGGCCAAGGCTGCGGTCCTTGAAAATAATGCCGTCTTGGGCACCAAGGTGATCTTCACCGGATACAACGTGGAAGTCGCGGCCAGGAGGGTTTTCGATGACCTGCTGACCGAGCTTGGCATTGAAGCCTCTTCCATAGGCAAAATAATCTCCACCGGTTACGGGAGAAACAGCGTTCCCTTTGCAGACAAGGCCATGACTGAGATAATCTGCCACGGCGCCGGAGCGCATTTTCTCCAGAAAAACATAAAGACCGTCATCGACGTGGGCGGCCAGGACAGCAAGGCCCTGGTGATAGATGCTTCTGGCATGGTGAAGGATTTCGTGATGAACGATAAATGCGCCGCCGGCACCGGACGCTTCCTCGAGGTCATGGCCAGGGCGCTGGAGGCGAACCTCGATGACTTCGGTTCGATATCATTGAAAGCCGCAAATCCGTCAAGAATAAGCAGCATCTGCACTGTCTTTGCCGAGTCCGAGGTCATATCGCTCATATCAAGGGGGGAGACCCGCGAGAATATCGTAGCCGGCATCCACGACTCGGTGGCCTCCCGTGTATACGCCATGGCCCAGCGCGTCAAGGCCGAACCTCCCATAATGATGACCGGAGGGGTTGCCAAGAACATCGGCGTGGTGAAGGCATTGGAAAGAAAATTCGGATCGCCCATCGTGGTGAACGAATTGGCCCAGGTGAACGGCGCCATCGGGGCGGCCGTGCTGGCGGCGAAGATGTGATATCATTTTCTGGATGCCTCAATCCCACGCTCCGGCTTGAGACCGCATATGCAAAGGAAGCTCATGCTTCCATAAAGAGAAGCCGGAGCTTCCTCAAAATGTGTTCCCAAGGTGGACCTTGGAAGCAAGACCGGGAGGCCCGAACAGGGTTCTTTTTTAAGAGGAAATGTCTCTTGAACCTGATGTCATCCTTGGGCTGCTTGTGGTAGCAGGATGAGTTCGTCTTCCAGACCCAGCATTCTGATGAAGGTGATCACGAGGCCTCTGTCAAACTCAGTGTAGACTTCCTTCTTGAGTATCTCTATGGCGTCTATGGGTTTCATGGGTGACTTGTAGGGGCGGACAGAGATTAATGCATCGAATATGTCAGCAAAAGCACAGATGCGTGCGCATGGGTGGATATCTTTCATACCGAATGGATAACCTGAGCCGTTCGGGCGTTCATGATGCTGCATCGAGATGTAGGCAGCCTCATCAGTGAGGTGCCCGGTTTCCGTGAGGATTGCATAACCCCATTCGGGATGCTTTTTCATGGTCACCCAATCTTCCTGGCTCAATTTCCCCGGCTTCTTGAGAAGACTTAGGGGCAGCATGCATTTCCCTACATCGTGAAGAAAGTACCCATAGCTCTGGCGTTCAAGGCTATTCATCCCGACTGTACTGTCACCCTTGAAAAAATGTATGGCGAGAGCCGTGGCATAAATGCCGACATTGATGCTGTGCGTATAGGTATTGAAATCATGTTCTGCAATGGAGAAGAGCGCGTTTAAGAGGACGTTGTTCTTCATGATGCTCATCAATAAAGGTTTGATCGTGGTCTTTATCTCGTCGATCCGATCCGAGTTCGGATCGAGCATGGCTTTCCTGAGCGCATAGACCGATGATACATAGAATGTGGCTTTCTTCACCTTTAATGGAACAGTGGTATCGGTCAGGATCATCTCGGAGCAGTCGTGGACATATTTTTCAAAGGCGCCGGCATCATTTTTCCGGATGTATATTTTGTTTACCTTGAAACGGTTAAGCTCTACAAGGTGATCTTTGGTGAATGCTCCACCCTTGCCGAGAAACGGCATAAATCTGTTGTCAAGTTTGATAAAAAGATCCACAACCGACTTCACGCCGATCTGGATAACATCTATGGGTATTGGTTGGAAGATGTCCATTAGGTTCTTTTCGGCAATCAGGAGTTTATATATAATTAATCTTATGTTCAGTTAATGGGTAAATAAACAGCGTAATCAAAAACTCAACCCGGCATCGTTTCTTTTTGCATGCGGAATACAGTAACATAAAAAAAAGGCGGCGATGAAGTACCGCCGCCCATTTTTTGTTGCTCGTCACTTCATTCAGGAGGATACATGGCTTCGATCTGAGGCCCGTACTTCTGATTGATCACCTTTCTCTTGACCTTCATAGTGGGGGTGAGCTCGCCGGTGTCCTGGGACCATTCGGACTCCAGCAAGGTGAACTTCCTGATCTGCTCAACCCGGGCATAGTCCTTCATGTGCTCTTCGAGTTCCTTTGCATAGAGCTTCTGAACCTCGGGATTGACGATCAGGTCTTTTTTACCTGTAAAGGTAACGTTATTCTCCTTTGCCCAGGCTTCAAGCGCGGCATATGCCGGCACGATGAGCGCTGAAAGGTATTTCCGGTTGTCGCCGATGATAGCCACCTGCTCGATTAACTTTGAAGCCATGAGTGTGTTCTCTATGTTCTGAGGGGAGATGTTCTTGCCGCCCGATGTGACTATGAGATCCTTGATGCGTCCCGTGATCTTGAGGTAGCCGTCCTTGTCGATCTCGCCGATGTCCCCGGTGCGGAAGAAACCGTCCGAGGTAAATGCCTCTTTGGTGGCGGCCTCGTTCTTGTAATAACCCTTCATGACCTGAGGGCCCTTGATGAGCACCTCTCCGTCGTCACCGATCTTGACGATGGTATCCTTGACCGGCTGGCCGACGGTACCCGGCTTGATGAGCTTGGGTTTGTTCGCATTGGTTATGGGTGTCGTCTCGGTGAGGCCGAAGCCCTCGAGTACCGTAATACCCATGCCGAGGAAGAATTCCGCATCGGATACAGACAGAGGCCCGCCGCCCGATATGGCGGCTCTGAGATGATCCATGCCCAGCGCGGCCTTAAGCTTGGAGAAGATGATCTTGTCCGCCAGATTGTACTTGAATGCGAACCAGCCGGTCCTTGGTTCATTGTTGCAGATATAGGGGAGATTATCCTTTGCGACCCCCATAGCCCATCCGAACAGAGCCTTTTTGACGGGTGATGCGCTTGCCACTTTCGCCGTGATGCCTGAGTGCACCTTTTCATAGATGCGCGGCACACTCACCAGGAATGTCGGTCGGATCTCATTGAAGTTTTCAAGGAGTTTTTCCGTGCTCTCGGCGAATGCAACCTTGTGCCCGAGGAAGATCGGAGCGTAATATCCTACCGTTCTTTCCAGGGAGTGCGCCAGGGGCAGGAACGAAAGGAAGGTGTGATCACCTGTGAGGAAGTCGGGATCCACTGCCTGGGCCTGGTTCACATTGGAGACGAAGTTCTTGTGGGTGAGCATGACACCCTTGGGCTGTCCTGTTGTCCCCGAGGTATAGATGATGGTGGCCACATCATCCATGTTGATGGGTTTGAGCCTCTTGTCGAATTCGTCCTTGTTTTTGTACGCCTTGCCTTCCTTGTAGGCATCCATCAGGGTGATCACCCCGGGGATCGGCTTGTCGAGCTCATCAAAGATGATTATATCACTGAGAGTCGGGAGCTTCCCCTTGACCTGGAGGATCTTGTTTGTCTGCTCTTTCGTCCCGGTGAAGCACATCTTGGCGTCTGAATTCTCTATGATGTAGCGGCATTCTTCCGCGGAATTGGTGGCATAGATGGGTACGTTAACAGCACCGACGGAGATGATGGCAAGGTCGGAAACCCACCATTCATAACGGTTGGGAGAGAACAGAGCGACCTTGTCGCCCGGCTGGATACCTTTGTTGATGAGGAACAGCCCGATATCCCTTACCTTCTCGTTCATGGCGTTCCAGGAGACCTCTTCCCATGCACCCTGTTTGTTCTTGTATTTCACCAAGGTCTTGTCGCCGTATTTCTGGACCCGGTTTTGGAAAATAGCGCCCATTGAAGTCTCTTTGAATTCTGCCATCGAAAACCCTCCTCAATAGATTATTCAATCAAGCATGCTTCTCAATATTAACTCAATATAATGGACCTAATAATTTTTTCAATAGAATATGATTAGGGTGGCGCGTCGAACCACGCCACCCTGGCACACGCTAGTCTTCCGCCGGATACAGACTTTCGATGATTTTGTCGTATTTCTGGTTTATTACCCTGCGCTTTAGTTTGAGCGTGGGCGTCAGCTCGTCGGTCTCCTGCGACCACTCCGTATTGAGCAGCGCAAACTTGCGGATCTGTTCCACCCGGGCATAATCCTTCATGTTCTCTTCAATCTCCTTGGCGTAATGATCCTTCACCTTGGGATTTTCCACCAGCTCTTTCCGGGAGCTGAACTGCACTCCGTTCGCGTTTGCCCAACTCTCAAGCTCGGTAAATGCCGGCACG
>DATKLV010000131.1:0-4252 GCA_035542255.1 Desulfomonilia bacterium
GTTCTTGGCCTTGACCGGTGCCGGGTAGGTCTTCCAGGTTATGTCCGTGTAGTCCAGGTTGCTGCTGTCGGCGAGGTTGCCCCTGTTGTAGGAGACCCGCTGGGGAAGCGTTGAGCCGCTCGTGGGGTAGACGTAGTACCAGGCGTCTATCCAGTCACTCGTGCTCTTCCAGTCTTGCTCCGTCGTGTCCCACGAATAGCTCTTTGTGAACGTCATGTTGCCGTTCGAATCGTAGACGAAATCATTCTTCGTGTCAGGCGTCCCGTCGTCGTTGCTGTCGATGACCTCCTCAGTGACTCTGCCCTTGTCATCATAGGTATAGGTATGCTTTTCATTGGGTGTCGTGGAATCGGCGTCACTGTCGATGGTCTTCTCACTGACCCTGCCGTTTTTATCATAGGCATAGGTCGAGATGCTGGCAGGGTTGCCGGTGACATCGCCGTTGAAGAAGGTCTTGAGTGTGACCTTGCCGTTGAAGTCATATTCGCTTTTCTCAGAGCTTTGAATGCTCTCGGTACCATTAGTGCTTACCGAAAAGGTTCGCTTTATGACAATCCCCGGTCCGGTCGTGGTGTAGGTGCACACAAGGTTCTCAACGCTGGAGCCGAACGGTGCCACGTCGGTCTTCTGGGAAAGGAGATTTCCGGAATAATCCATGGTGACATCTTTCTTGATGATGGGTGTGGCGGACCCGTCCGAGCTGTAGGAGCTCATGGTGGTTGAGATGGTAAAGCTCGAATCACTGAACGTCACATCCATGGCAGCAGATTCTTTTGGTGTACCCTGGGTGCCCTCAGGGGATTTATAAACCAGCTCTGAGGGGAAGCTCAGGTCAAAAGTAGTGGCTTCTTCACCGGACGCCTTCCCGCCGCCACCGCCTCCTCCGCAGCCCCACAAGACACAGCCGATCGCCAGCGCCAGAGCGATATGGTATGCTCTCTTCATAACTTTCACTCCTTTTGAATATATTTTATATCCCCTGTGTCATGACCACATCTTGCGACTTGAGGTTTACATGAATCACAAAGGAGATAAGGATCGATTGGGAAAGCAGGTCTCCCGGTATTTCCCGGGCACAACCCCCAGACCGATATTGATTTGCGAATAACATACCTGAAGCTTGTGAATGATATTATTCCATTACATGGGTACAGTGCATTTTGACTTACATGGGTCATCAGCAAGGCCATACAGCTCCGCCACAAGAGGTGATTGACCCCTCCTCAAAAAGCAAATATCCTTTCCTATCCCGGTGACTTTATCCCCTGTGGACTAATGACATGGGGAAATGACACCGTTCCAGGCAGCGCCCTTGCACAGACATGGTTACACGGTGTTCATGACAGAGGCTGCATACGGGAAAAATGCCGATTAGGAGTCGGATTGAGATCCTAAGTGCTTAAGAACCTCTTCGAACTGCTCGATCCTGCCGACACTCCCCTGAGAAAAGTTGACCTTGATATAACCGGTGAATTTTTTCTCCTGGAGGTGTTTCAGGTATTCGATCAGTTTTTTGTACTTTTCTTCAGATCCTTTGTTTTCCCTCTGCATATCATTCACCCTGCATCACATGAGTCTGCCACTGAAACATGCTCTGCCCTTTTGGGTCTTCCATGATTCCCACAGACAGGTGAATTTTCGATTAAGGTTCGATGAATTTTGTGTGAATTTGTAACAGTTTAATAAATCAGCTGTTTTTTTAACACAAAATTCATGCAACATTTATCGATACTTAATGGAACTTGCTTAAGGGAAAGATCAAAGGAGAATACATGGGTACACCGTTACGAATAGCACGGACCCCGGAAAAAGGAACAGGTGAGTACCTCGGCCGTTTACGCACTATGCTCGACATCGAGATGAAGGACGGAACGACATTTGCCGGTTCCCTGCCTTTCTCGATGGACGATACGACTTCCGGCTCGGAAAATGAGCTCCAGACCGCCGTAGCAGGAAGCAAGAACAACGTGGACCTTCCCACCACTATTCTTATGTCAAGCTACTACCGGAACATGTTGCGCAGGATAAATGCAGGCGATGCTCCCAAAAAGCTCCTGAGCGACCTCATGGAGTATATTGAAGAAAACAGAGAGGCAGTCTGGGAGAACAGTTGGGTGTGGTTTCCCAGGAAGTTTTTAAATGTGAATGCCAACCAGATCTTCCTGTCGGACCTCCACGCCGATAAGAATGAGGCCCGCACAGGCAGACGCACGGATGTGGAACGATTCATCATAAGACGGGGCTCTGAAGAATGTCTGCGGGTGCCGGTCAGTTATCTGCTCAAGATCTCTCTTGCCGATGCACTGGGCGGCTACGGCACCGCAGACCCCATCATCTTGAAAGCCGGCAATGATGCCATGGGCCATTTTCTCAACGACAACACCTCACCCGAGATAAGTTCTTTCCACCCCGTCCTCCTGTCACGTCAGAATGGAACAGGGAGAGCCGTTGCATCTGAGACGGCGAAAAGGTTTCTGCTGGTACAGGTTTTGCTGCAGTATGCCAACAGGAAGTTCAGGCTTCCGCAACTTGGACAGAATGTCATGGCATATTTTTCTCCTCACCCTCCCATGAGACAAAGGTACTTGAACAATATCATTTCCGATTCCTTCTATCGTGAACTGTTCATGAATCCATGCCTGTCCGGATGGAACAGGGGGGAGGACAAGTACCGATATATGCATCTCTGCCATCAGGTTCTTTCCCGGAGCCAGCTCAATGCCGTGCTCAAGCTCAAGGATTCCGGGATCATCAGCAACAACCTTGTCGTGCTGCCCAGTATCTCGAATATCAGCCTGGCAAACAACGGTACCCATATCAGTATCGGCAGCAGGAAGCTGTCAGGGTTGCTTGGAAATGACGGCAGCGGCTTTACGAGTTCGGATGAAAAATACCTGGGCGACCTTGTACTCAAGATAATGGAGCACTTTCTGCCGTTGTTCGTCGGGACATACAGTGCAGCACCCTATCGATTGGCATTCAGTGATTTCCATCCGGAAAAGGCCCTTGGTTTTCTCCCCCATCAGCTGGATTACACCCATCTTCGCATGCTGTGGAGGAGGTGGAAAAAGAAGGCGCATATTGATTTTCTGGGGAAACCGCTCACACCCTTCGGCCCCCAATGGATCGACAGGATGCTGAGCTCGGTTCTTGGCCTCAGAGGTGACTTTGTGCTCGACCACCGGCTCATAGACTACTTCGTCAGTCTCCTGAGCACGGATGAATCACCGGCCCTTGACGGGACACCGGGCAATTCTCAACGCCTCAAGAAAGATCTTGCATACCTCGGTATTTTCCACGAGGACATGTCGGTATACCTGCTCTATAAGCTCAGGGAATATGCAAACATGGGTTTTTCAGGGTTCGAGGGAAGGCATTACAGCCTTTTCGAGAGTATCCTCGATGATATGGGTGGTGCTGCAAGTCTGCAGACTCTTCTGACGGCACTCGCATACAAATATATCCTTAGCGGTGAGATAACCCATGCGCATATCCCCGACGACCCGTCCCTGGAGAGTGAACGAAGGCAGGTATTCTTCGGTGCTGCCATAGGTATCCCGACCTTTTTTATTAAAAAGGATACGAAGAATCTCTTTCTCAGAAAGATCATTGCCAGGACTGAGCACACACGACAGAGCCGGAGATATAGCGGCTATGTACGTGTTCACAACAATGAATACCGCAAGGCACTTCTTGAGATCATCAAAGTGGATGCATCAGACCTGATAGAGTCCATGGGCCTTGAAGATGTCCTAGAAGACCTTGAGAACAGATTGATCCACCCGGGTATGTGCTCAGCTGCATCGAGAATAACTAACGGCATCCTGGCGGGCAAGAGGAAGCTTTCTCCCATGGATGTGGATGCTGACGAGTTCAACAAGGCTGCCGAGACTTTCTATCGAAGCACCCTCAGGAGGCGGCACATGATCGAGGGCCTGGCTGTTCTTAGAGAAGAGTGCAGGGCACTCGATAAGGGCGATGATGTCCGTCAATGCCTCAAGGTCATGCTGGATAGTCACACCCCCGAGGATTTCATCTCAAGCGTAAGTGATGGCCTCATGAACGAGGGACTGGGTGAAGAAGAGCTCAGGAGTCTTATTAAGCTGATACTGCTTACCGTGGAAATGGATAGGAGAAACCTTGATGATCCATCAGTATGTTGAAAGAGACACGGGGTGCATCAGAAACGAGCGCCTCTTCAATGACAACCTTATACGGCTTGTCTTTGCACCGCAGCGTGAGCAATCCTCCC
>DATKLV010000132.1:0-2178 GCA_035542255.1 Desulfomonilia bacterium
CCAGGCCGACATCGGCCAGAAGCTTCAGGATGAGCCTGAACGATTTTTCTTCGCCGGGTGCGCCCGGTTCGCATATCTTCGGGGCCTGGCGGGTGGAAGTAACGAAACGGGCGTTCCCTCTGCCGCCCTTGCCCCCTCTGGCCGCGATAATGCTCTGGCCGTCACGGACCAGATCAGCCAGCAGCTCGCCGGACTCGGCATCCTTAATCTGTGTCCCCACGGGGACATGGATCACCAGGTCTTCGCCCGATCTTCCGGTGCAGTTCTTGCCGCTTCCGTGCATGCCTCTCTTGGCTTTGTAGTGGGGATGGTAGCGTTGATCGAGGAGTGTATGGAAGTGGGGGCTCGCTTCTATGATTACGTCTCCGCCCTTGCCCCCGTCGCCGCCGTCAGGACCCCCTTTGGGGATGTACTTTTCTCTCCTGAAGGAACAACAACCGTCTCCGCCGTCACCTGCCTTTACGAAGATCCTGGACTCGTCGATGAAGTCCATAGGTTAGGCGGCTATTGATACGACCTTCACCTTTTTATTATTGCTGAGCAGGGTCTCGAACTGTACAACACCGTCCTTAAGAGCGAACAGGGTGTAATCCCTTCCGCAACCGACGTTTTCACCGGGATGGATCCTGGTTCCATGCTGTCTTACGAGGATGCTCCCTGCCTTGACTCGCTGACCTGAAAATCTCTTGACGCCCAGCCTCTTTCCGGCGGAGTCCCTGCCGTTGCGTGATGTTCCACCTGATTTCTTATGTGCCATGGCTACCCACGCCTCCTACTCTTTGGAGATCTTGGTGATGCGTACTTCGGTCAGATACTGCCTGTGGCCCTGGGTCCTGCGGTATCTCTTCCTGCGCTTCATCTTGAACACGATGATCTTCTTGTCCCTGAACTGACGGACAACCGAAGCGCTGACCAGGGCTCCCTTGACCGTCGGGGACCCGATGACATATTCATCGCCGCCTAAGAGCAGGACATCACCGAAAGTGATGGTGTCGCCCTTTTCAGCATCCAGCTTTTCTACGCGGATGGTGTCGCCCTCTTCCACCTTGTACTGCTTGCCGCCTGTCCTGATAACCGCATACATGATGCACCTCTAATGCATGGTTGTTCTAAAGAATGAAGAGCTATTAATGAAAGTGCCGGGTGTTGTCAAGGAATTTCCCTCAGTAAAGAGGAATTCTCCGATACAATGTCGTGCGATGAGTCCGTCAACACATGCCATGAATCTATGAAAAGGATAAAAAAAATGCCAGAAGAATCAGGTGTGGGGACGGTTGCGGAATGGAGTGTCCCATCTTCTGGCATCAAAAAGGAGGTTTCAGTTAAGAACTTTGTTTTCGAGTATTGACCTTTCTCTTTAGTTTTTATTTTGTAATGCCAAATATATGCCACTAGGTGTTTATCATACAACATGTTGATTATAGGGCTCTTATCAAATTCTATTTTCCTGTCCTTGGTAGCCACACCCAAGATTCTTTATGTATTTATGGTCTGTGGACCATATGATTATGGTTTACTCTCCTGCTAAATCTTCATCTTGATCTTGAACTTGCCGACCTTGTGCTGTCCCTGATTAACTATATCCGTGACCTGGCCCAGTCCGAAGACCTTACTCCCTTTCCCGAGCGGGTTCACCTGCGGGTTGTCTCTGCAGTCAGGGCAGAACGATTTTATAGTGACCTCATCACCGGTGGTGCGCCATATCTCTATGTTCCGGCATTTCTTGCAGAGAGGCCTCAGGCATCCGTCACATTCGGTTATGGCCTGCCTGTCAAAGCACATGCTGCAGAATTTCAAGCTCTCGCCTTGCTTCCCCATCCTCGTGCCTTGTATTCAGTTTTTGCAAGGATGATTGCGAATGCCGTGCCATCTAAAGTGTTTGAAATAGATCGTCTGATATCATCGTATTACACGCTCATCACCAAATTGATTTTGGTACCTGGTGCCATGAGGCCTCATGCGTTTGCACCATAGTTTGGTGTTCGGGCCATAATTGACAGGATCAGGTAAATCCTCTATGCAATGCATATCTCCTGTCAGCGAGGGTACTGCATCTATGGATTTCTTTTTCAATCCCAAGGGCATCGCGGTAATCGGTGCCAGTGACAACCAGGCAAAAAGCGGCTTCCATCTCATAAGAAACATATTCGGCAGCTACAGGGGCGAGATTTATCCCGT
>DATKLV010000133.1:0-5266 GCA_035542255.1 Desulfomonilia bacterium
CCATCCAGCAATGGAACGTAGGGCGGGAGTTTCTCAGGCGTATCAAGTATGCCTTCGATCAGGAGAACATCGAGATACCTTTTCCCCACCACTCTCTCTACGCCGGCGAGGCGAGCAAGCCTTTTAATGTCAGACTGATCAACGAAAAGACAGGGTCGAGCACAAATACCGGGCTGTGATGTATATCCGGAACACATTCATGACATTTGAAAAAAAGACACGGCACACTACGCAGCTCATAACAGGTTGTCTTCGCTCACGGCTTCACTCAGCCGGTCCGGGAAATCAGGGATCGCTGCGCTGATCCTGACCCATCCAGGTCTTTGAAAATAATGAGCCTTTTCGTCTCCTTCTGATTTATAATGTTATCCATGAGAGTTGGGTGTTGATACTTCTGATTGAATGATATGCGTATATAATAAGCTAATGGGGTTGCCTGTCAACTCATGGATATGTGATTGAACACATTTTTATGCGGCGGAATATTTTTAAACCAACCTCATTAATGCTAATTATTGATTAATATTAAATTAATTATAAAGAATACCTCAAGCGAGGTAAGGTTAATTTAATTGATTCTAAGACAAATAGTTGCAATTCAAATGAATTGAATTGATCAGAGTTATCCTGTATTAGAAATCAGAGAAAAAACATATCACGATTATTACTATTAATTGTTTAGAGATTCGGATTTATGTCACAGTAGGGACAAAGATATACATGTAAGTTATACTTCACCTAAATATCATGCAGGAGGGACTTCTTTTTATTGCTTCATTCACAAGGAGCGGTTCCTAGGAACCGCTCCTTGTGTTAAGACTAAGACCTTTTAAGATGGAATTAAGAGGCCTTGGGTGGCTTTATGAGCAGCATGGCGATGATGATGCCGAGCACCGCCAGGCCGGCGGTGGGGTAGAAGGCAACGGTGAAGGAGCCGAAGAGGTCCTTGGCCTTGCCGGAGATCAGCCCGCCCAGTATAGCGCCGATGCCGTAGGCGAAGAAGACCACCCCGTAGTTGCGCGCGTAGTGCCTGATGCCGAAGAAGGTGGCCGTAGCGGTCGGAGCGATGGCCAGCCAGCCGCCGAGGCAGAGCCAGAAACCCATGAATGCCACTGTGTAGAGGGTCTGGCTTCCTTCCTTAGCCTGGAGCATCATGACGGAAGCAATGAGAATAATTGACAGATTCAATATGGCAGCACCGCGTGGGGTGATCTTGTCGGTGAGCGTGCCGAAGATCGGGCGGCCAATGGCATTGAATATGGCGAATATGCCGACCAGAGTTGCAGCGGTCGCCTTGTCGATCTTGATGACCTCGGTGCCCACGGTGCTGGATATGCCGATGGCCATGAGCCCAGCGAGGCAGCCGATGATGTAACAGAGGAAAAGCCCCCAGAATGAGCCTGTCGGAATCATCTTGGATACATCGAAATCTGCAGCCGACACCGCCGCGGCTGCAGGTGCATAGCCTTCGGGCTTCCATCCCGCAACCGGGAATTTCAAAGGCAGGGACAGGATGACGATGATGAACAGGAAGGCTATGCCGAAGTACTTGAACGTGGCGGCGAGACCGGCTGTCGTGATAAGTATATCGGCAATCTTAGCCGTCAGCAGTGCAGAACCGCCGAATCCTGCTAGGGAAAGCCCGACGGCCAGGCCCTTCTTGTCAGGGAACCAGCGTGCGCAGACAGCCAGCGGACATCCATAGGCGAGTCCCACACCACCGCCCGCGATCACACCGTAAGTCAGGGTGAGCATGCCGATGCTCGTGGCAAAGCTCGAGAGGAACCATCCGGCTCCCACGATGATACCGCCGATGATGGCCAGGTTCCTGGGTCCCAGCTTCTCCATGATCTGTCCGCCGAAGAACATGAGGATTGAGAAGAAAGCGAGGAAGCCCATGAACGGGAAATTACTCTGAAAGGAGGAGACCTTCTGAATGGACAGGAGCTTGTCCAGCTGTTCCGGGGTGAGCGTCTTCAATGCGGCTGCATATTCGGAGGCCTTGGCTGAATCTTTCTCCTTGTCGAGCTTGAAGAGATCGATGAGCATGACCGGATCGAGTTTCGCAAAGTCGGCCTTGAGCTTTTCAGCCTGTTCCTTTTTGAGCGCGAACACCTTGCCAAGGAGATCATTCTTGAATTCCTTGATCTCGGGGACTGCCTGGAGCGCGGTCGTCTTGTTGAAATAGAGCTCCACCGGCTTCTTGAAAACACTGTAAGAGTAGACACTGCCGAGGCAGAGATTGATGATGAGTCCCAGGATGACGAACCACCATCTCCCGGAATTGGCCTTCATGCCGAAAACAGTTGCATCGTCAGTCATTGAGAAACCCCCTCCATACTTTAATAAGTTTGGTACAATAGCCCGCGTATATACTTTAGATCAATCAAATCTGTCAATTGAATAGTGATTCATTTTGATAATTCGGGTTGTTCGATTATTCTGAACATGCAAGGGGAAAATGAAATCACAGCACCATCAAGTCCATTTTATATTCTACCTGAAATAGAATAAATATACAATATTATATGCATATATTCTATAATCTGGCGAAAATAACTGAGGAGAGGCACCATGACGAACAACCTTGCTAACCCTGCACCACTCGGTCTTACGGGCTTTGGTATGACAACAGTACTCCTGAATCTGCACAATGCAGGAATATTCCCCATGTGTGCGGGGATCCTGGCCATGGGGATTTTCTACGGCGGCCTGGCCCAGGTGATAGCCGGGATCATGGAATTCAAGAAGGGAAATACGTTCGGCACCACGGCCTTCACTTCCTACGGTCTCTTCTGGCTCACGCTCGTTTTTCTCGTCTATTTCAACAAGCAGATCGGCATCCCCGAGAACAGCGAGATATTCATGGCATGGTATCTGTTCATGTGGGGACTTTTCACCTTCTTTATGTGGATCGGCACCTGGAAGGCTAACAGAGGTCTTCAGGCGGTCTTTCTCTCGCTCACCATCCTCTTCTGGATGCTCGCCTCCAGGGACGCATTCGCATGGAAAGGTTCCTGGGCTATTCTCACCGGATATGAAGGGATCTTCTGCGGTGCTTCAGCCATCTACTGTGCCATGGCACAGGTTATAAACGAGAACTTCGGGAGGGTAGTGCTTCCCCTTGGTGACAAGTGATTAAAAGACTGCCTCACCGATAAGGTACCCAGGTAAGAGGTCCTTTGCACGATACGGGATGACATGGCTATCCTGTCATCCAGCACACGGCAGAGGATCTCTTTGTTTATACATCAGCCATTGCCCCTGAAAAATCATTCTCGGACACCTTGCTTTTCCCTTTACAAACTCCATGATGATAATGATATGCATAGAGATGTAAAACTCCTCACTCCCTATCAGGAATGATTATTATTTAGTTCTCTTTTAGGGGTTTCTTATGATATACTTCCTCGTGCTGGCCGTTAGACGAGACAACGTCCGGGTTTTTTAAAGGATTGGTGGGAACGCCCGATGAAAGCGAGAATAATGGAATATCTCATATATCGCGGGAGGAAAAAGCGATGAGTACGGTCAAGTTAAGAATAGACGGGAGAGACGCTGAGGTCGATCAGGGCAAGACGATCCTGGAAGCGGCTCAAAGTCTCGGGATATGCATCCCCACGCTGTGCCACCATAAGGCCTTGATCCCCAGGGGGGCCTGCCGCATGTGCATCGTAGAAGACAAAGGGAGACTGAAGGCATCGTGTACCATGCCGGCGGAGAACGGGATGGACATCATCACCAATTCGCCCCGCATACAGCATATACGCACGACAACAATCCAGATGATCTTCACGAGCAGGAACCACTACTGCATGTACTGCGAGGTAAGCGGCAACTGCGAGCTGCAGGACTTGGGTTACAAGCTCGGCATGGATCATTTCAGCTTCGAGACCTATGAAAAGCGCTACCCCGTGGATGTATCTCACCCCTATATCATGATCGAGCACAATCGGTGCATCCTGTGCGGCCGCTGCATACGTGCGTGTACCGACCTTGCCGGTCACTTCGTGCTCACGGAGAGCAACCGTGGAGTGAAGACCTTGATCGTGGCCGATCTCCAACAGCCGCTGGGACAGTCGAGCTGCGTCTCATGTGGCGCCTGCGTCCAGGTGTGCCCCACCGGAGCCCTCATCGAGAAGAGGGCTGCATACCAGAGGAGCAGGGACAAGAACGAGCAGATAAAGACCGTCTGCGACATGTGCCCGGTGGGCTGCGGCATCGAAGTGTACGCAAACCCGGGGACGAACGCGGTGGTAAAAATCCATGGCGACTGGGATGCAAAGCCCGCAAACGGGCTTCTGTGCAGGCAGGGCAGGTATCTCGCACTCTATGAGGAGCACCGGAAGGTGGCATCACCGCGCATGCGCACAGGTAATGCCATGAAGGACATCTCAACGGGTGATCTGGGGGGTGTGATCAGGGATAAGATCAAGGGAGCTGCGGCATATGTCGACGGTTCACTTTACAACGAAGAAATCGAGATCATAAAGACCCTCTTCAAGGAAAAGGTTTATTCCATAAGGCCCGTCAACGCCCCTCTCGCCCCCACGGCGCGCATGGAGGACCTGAACAAGGCGGAACTCATCGTCATGTTCCGTATAGATCTAGATGCACAATATGGTGTTCTTGGATCCCTTATCAAGAGGAGGGTAGCACGTAATGAGGCACGGTTTATCCTTGTGGATGCACCCAGCAAGACCTTTTCAATCTTCCCGGGAGAGCGCCTCACATCATCAGAGTTTATTCCTCGTGTTCAAGAGCTTACAAAGGGTACGGATTGTATGTTTGTCTACCAAGACTTGGATGAGAAGGAGAAAGAGACCCTGGGCAAACTTGAAGGGGCCAGGTTCATCTGGCTGCCGCCCGAGACCAATACTTTGGGCCTAGCAAGGCTCGGAATCGAGCATGCAGCGCCGGCAGGGAACGCCGTCTTTTTCTTTGGAAGGGACATACCTGAGGTGAATTTCGCGGACGGGACCTTTGTGGCCTGCTTCAGCCCGTATGAAAATCCTCTGACCATGAGGGCGGACCTGGTGGTTCCCCTGAGAGACGGATTCGAGAGGGGAGGGACCTTTTACAATATCGATGGAGACCGCATGGAGAAGGAACCGGTCCTGAAGGCCGGCCCTGGTGCGATAGATCTCAAGACAGTGCTTTCCAGCATTATGGCAAAGGGGTGAGTCATGAAGACCATAAAGATTGCTTCCACATGGTGTGAGGGGTGCTCGGGCTGCCACATGTCGTTCCTCGACATGGACGAGCG
>DATKLV010000134.1:0-2618 GCA_035542255.1 Desulfomonilia bacterium
CAGATCATGGCCGTCGCTTGGTATTCGTCATCTTTGTGTAGAGCCTTCCCATGAGCCGGTCTACAGACACCTTGCAGATCTGCCACTGGTGCTGAAAGTAACCGACATCATGGGAATGCACACGGCAAATCCCATCACCGGAGAACTTTCCGTCGGCATCAACGGGATACTGCTGGAAAAGGGAAATCCGGCTTATGCTGTCCGTGAGACGGCTCTGTCGGGCAACATCTATGAAATGTTCTCACGCGTGCTGGCGGTGGGGGACGACCCAAGAAGCTTCGGGAACGTGCTATGTCCCTCCATACTGGTGGATTCCGTGGATATCAGCTCACAATAGGACAACCCTGCGAAGGCAAAGATAGCTGTTGAAATACGACACGTGCTATCCTATGTAACTAATCTGAATGCAAATCCTTGAACAAATCACAGGATACGAAAAATGTTAAAATGGCTTCTCAAGATATTCGGTAGTCAAAACGAGCGAGAGCTGAAACGGATGGCCCCCCTCGTTAGCAAGATAAACTCCCTTGAAGACAGTATGAGGGCCAAGAGCGATTCCGATTTGAAGGCCATGACCCCATATCTTAAGGAAAAGCTTGAAGCCGGCGCGAGCCTTGATGATATCCTCCCCGAGGCCTTTGCAGTCGTGCGGGAGACATCACGCCGAACCCTGGGTATGCGGCCCTTTGATGTGCAGCTCCTTGGTGGAATTGTGCTTCACGAAGGAAAGATCGCAGAGATGAAGACCGGTGAAGGTAAAACCTTGGTGGCTACCATGCCGGTATATCTCAATGCCCTTGCAGGCAAAGGTGTGCATGTAGTCACTGTGAATGATTACCTCGCCCGAAGGGACGCCGAGTGGATGGGCACCATCTATCGCTTCCTTGGTATGGAGGTGGGTGTTGTCGTTCACGGGCTTGATGATGTCCAGCGCAAGAAGAATTATTACGCAGACATCACCTATGGCACGAATAACGAGTTCGGGTTCGACTATCTGCGCGATAATATGAAGTTTGCCTTTGAGGATTACGTGCAGAGAGATTTTTTCTTTGCCATCGTGGACGAGGTGGACTCAATTCTTATCGATGAGGCAAGGACACCGCTCATCATTTCCGGGCCGGCCGAGGAGTCCACATCGAAATATTACGATTCGAATAATGCCATCATCGATCTCCTCAGGCAGAAGAATGCCGAGGATCTCTACGTGAAGGATGAAAAGACCAACAGCGTCATCCTCACTGAAGAGGGCATTGATTTCATGCAGAAACGGCTGGGAAAGGCCAATCTTTACGACCCTGGTGAATTCGAAACCGTCCATCATCTCAATCAGGCATTAAAGGCGCATATGCTCTTCTCCAAGGATGTGCACTATGTGGTCAAGGACGGTGAGGTGGTCATCGTAGACGAATTCACGGGAAGGCTCATGCCGGGGAGGCGCTATTCTGAGGGTCTCCACCAGGCCCTGGAGGCAAAGGAGGGGGTGAAGGTCGCCAATGAAAACCAGACACTCGCCTCCATCACCTTCCAGAACTACTTCCGCATGTATGAAAAGCTCGCCGGTATGACGGGCACGGCCGAGACCGAGGCGTTGGAGTTCAAGAACATCTACGGGCTCGATGTCATGGTTATTCCGACAAACATGGACATGATCAGGAAAGACAATCCGGATGTGATCTACAAGACAGAGATAGAAAAGTATCATGCGGTCATACGGCAGATAATCGAGTGCTATGAAAAGGGCCAGCCAGTATTGGTAGGCACGAGTTCCATAGAGAATTCGGAGAAGGTAGCGAACCTTCTCAAGCGGAAAGCCGTACCTCACAATGTCCTCAATGCCAAGCATCACGAGCGGGAGGCTGAGATCATCGCCCAGGCAGGCAAGAAGGGCGGTGTCACCATTGCCACGAATATGGCCGGAAGAGGCACCGACATCAAACTCGGGGGCAACCCCGAGTTCTTGGCCAAGCAGCGTCTGAGCCCCGAAGATGAGGGATATAATGAGACCTTGAACAAGTTCACTGAGCAATGTGCCAACGAGCACCAGGAAGTAGTCGAGGCGGGCGGTCTCTTTATCTTGGGGACGGAGCGGCATGAGAGCAGGCGAATTGACAATCAGCTCAGGGGAAGGTCGGGGAGGCAAGGGGACCCTGGCGAGTCACGGTTTTACCTGAGCCTGGAAGACAATCTCATGCGCATTTTCGGGTCCGAGCGAATAGGCGTGGTGATGGACAAGCTCGGTGTAAAGGATGATGAGCCCATAGAGCATAACCTCATCAGCAAGAGCATAGAGGGTGCTCAGAAAAAGGTCGAGGGCAGGAACTTTGAAATCCGCAAACATCTTCTCGAGTATGACGACGTGATGAACAAGCAGCGGGAGGTCGTATACTCGACACGCAGGAGGATACTCTCGGAAGAGAATCTGAAAGATTTCGTTGAGGAGATGATCGACGAAGTTCTGGAAGAAGCCATCGATATATATATCCCCCGGAAGGGTTCATCAGAGCATTGGGACATGGATGGTTTCAAGAACTGGTTGAAGAACACCTTTGATCTGACACCCGAGCTCACCATTGACAAGGGCACAAACAGGGATGACCTCTATAAGTCTGTTAAAAGCG
>DATKLV010000135.1:0-5260 GCA_035542255.1 Desulfomonilia bacterium
CCGTACGACACCGTACCGTCGGCTATGGCGTCGGCGATTTCTTCGGTTCTGTTCTCATCCGTGATGCATTCCCTTATCAGGGCTGTGGACACCAGGATCTCGGCGGCAGGGATAACCCCCTGGCCATCGACCTTGGGCAGAAGCCTCTGGGATATGGCTGCCTTCAGCACTCCTGCAAGCTGTAACCTGATCTGCAGGTGCTGATGGGGCGGATACTGGGAGACGATACGCATGATGGTCTCTTTAGCATCCAGGGTATGCAGGGTGGAGAACACGAGGTGGCCGGTCTCTGCTGCGGTGAGCGCGATGTCGATGGTCTCGCGGTCTCGCATCTCGCCGACGAGTATTACGTCCGGATCCTGGCGCAGTGCAGCCCTCAATGCCATGGCAAACGAGTTCGTGTCAGAGCCCACTTCGCGCTGGTTGATGATGGACTTGCGGTCCCGGTGGAGAAACTCGATGGGGTCCTCGATAGTGATGACATGGCAGTTGCGGGTCGCGTTGATGTGGTTCACCATGCCTGCCAGCGTCGTGGACTTGCCTGAGCCCGTCGTCCCGGTGACCAGGACGAGCCCTTTGCGCTCAAGACTGATCTTCTTGAGTACCTCGGGGAGGCCCAGGTCTTCCAGCTCCGGAGGATCGGTGGGCACGATCCTGAAGACCATACCGTAGCTGCCCCTCTGCTTGAAGCAGTTGACCCTGAACCGGGCTACCTGGGAAAGGCTGTAGGCGAAGTCTATCTCGTTGGTGGTCTCGAATTTGGCCTGCTGATACTGGTTCATGAGGCTGTAGGCGATTGCATAGATATCCTCATTGGTGAGCTTGTTCTGATCCCGCATGGGGATGAGCGCACCGAACCTTCGAGTCACCGGAGGAAGCCCAACCTTGAGATGCACGTCCGACGCCGTGCTCTCGACTGCATGTTTCAGTATCGGGTTGATGTCCATCAATTTCTCCTAAGGCAGGCTAACTTAAGTCATCATTGGCGACGATGAAATTCTTCTTCACGGCCTCGGAGATCTCCTGGAATATCTCCGGGTGATCCTTCAGGAACACCTTGGCAGCCTCTCTGCCCTGGCCCAGTCGCTGTTTGTTGTAAGTGTACCATGAGCCCGCCTTTTCAATGATGTTCTTATCGGAATTGCTCGCCACGTCCAATAGCTCGCCGTAACGCGAGATCCCTTCACCGAACATGATATCGAATTCCACCTCTTTAAAGGGCGGCGCCATCTTGTTCTTGACCACCTTTACCCGGGTCCTGTTTCCGATGACCCTGTCACCGTCTTTGATGGGCCCCACATTCTTGATCTGGAGCCTCACGCTGGCATAGAACTTCAGGGCATTGCCGCCAGTGGTGGTCTCGGGATTTCCGTAGAGAACCCCTATCTTCTGCCTGGTCTGGTTTATGAACACGGCAGTGGTCTTTGTCTTGCTGATGGCACCGGAGAGCTTGCGCAAGGCCTGCGACATGAGTCTTGCCTGCAGGCCCATGTGGGAATCACCCATATCGCCTTCTATCTCGGCCCGCGGTACCAGGGCGGCCACCGAATCAATCACCACGATGTCCACGGCATTGGACCTTACCAGAGTCTCTGCAATATCCAGGGCCTGTTCTCCCGAGTCCGGCTGGGAAACCAGGAGATCGTCGATGTTCACGCCGAGTTTCTGGGCATAGCTTACATCCAGAGCATGCTCCGCGTCGATGAATGCAGCCACACCGCCCTGTGCCTGTGTGGATGCGATACAATGGAGCGACAGGGTGGTCTTGCCCGAGGATTCGGCTCCATAGATCTCGGTCACCCTTCCCCTGGGTATGCCGCCGATGGCCAGTGCTTCAAAGTCAAGAAGGAGTGACCCGGTGGATATCACAGGCACCCCCTTGCCGATGGCATCCGAGCCCATGCGCATGATGGACCCCTTGCCGAATGACCTCTCGATCTTGGATATGGCGTCTTCCAATGCCCGTTTTCTACCTTCTTCCATTTCTAACCTCCTTTGACTCCCAGACTGCTTCTGTGGAGAACGGTGTACTGAGCGCCGCTGGGTAGCAATACACTGCGATACAGCAGGACTTCCGATGCATTGAATCTTCCCGTAACAGAGTCGATAGCCAGATCTACCATAGTTGGTGCCTTTAGTCTACCAAGGGTGATATGACCGGAAAAGGGCCTTTTCTCCGCGGCAATGCCGTAGTGAATGCACATCCTATCTATGTTTGCCGCCAGGGGAGATAGCTTTTCCATGTCGCCTGCAAGCCCCAGCCAGACTACCCTAGGCCGATTCACATTCGGAAATGCACCGAAGCCTGCCAGAGACAGGTCGAGGGGCGGGCACTGGGAGGCTGCATTGTCAAGGTCAGCAGAGAGCGGGGCTACGGTCTCTTCACTGATATCACCGAGGAATTTCAGGGTGATATGGAGCCCCCCGGGCCTCACCCACCTCACGCCGCGATTTTTGGCCCTGAGCTGGCCAATCGCCCTATCAATGGATGCTTTGACATGTTCAGGAATGGGGATCGCGATGAATGTCCTGATCATGGATAAGGTTTCTTAGCATAAAGAGCGCAAGTTTGGCACTGATCATCTTGTTGCCGTCCCGGTCAAAGGAGAACTGTCTCACCAGCACATTCTGATGATCCATGGTGCCCACACAGACCCACACCGTACCAACGGGCTTCTCCGGCGTTCCACCATCCGGACCGGCAATTCCAGTAGTCGCCATTCCCGCATCCGCTCCGGTAAGCTTCAGCACGCCCTTCAGCATGGCCCTTGCCACCTGCTCGCTTACCGCACCAAATCGTTCAAGGTCGGCCCGGTCAACCCCGAGGACATTGGTCTTGATATCATTGCTGTAGGATACGATGGATCCCACAAAATACTCGGAGCTGCCGGGTACCTGGGTGATGAGATGCCCGATGAGCCCTCCTGTGCAGGACTCGGCTGCGGCACAGGTGAGGTTCCGCGGCTTCATGAGATCCCCGAGGGTGTTTGCCAGGTCCTTGCCTTCAAGGGCGTGGATGCCAAGACTAGCACGTATCCGTGCTTCCAGAGATACGGGCGCCACCAGGGCGATCTCCATTTCCCTTGGCAGGTAGCCGCACTGCCCGGCCAATGGACCTATGCGCTCGGCTATCTCCACCTCCCTCAATCCGAAGACCGGGATCTCTCTGGTGGCGGGCATGTCACCTCCGAAACCTTCAATCACGTGAGGGAACATGGCATGGGATTCCCTGGGCACCCCCGGGAGAAACACCACACGGGTGGTGTCGAACCTGAGGTCGATCCCCAGGGCCGAGCCCACGGGATTCGGGATCTGACCTTCGGCCGAAGGCGCCAGACGTCTCTTCATGTCCTCTACGGCAAGCCTGGTCGTATCGTCCGGGGTCAGGCCAAGCCCGCCCGTGACGACTATGAGGTCGGTTCGGCCGACCATTTCAAGGATGGTCGAGCAGAGCCTGTCCGGGGCATCCGAGATCATCCTCACTTCGACGACTTTAACCCCTTTTGCAGTGAGCTGAGCGGCAAAGGGCTGGACAAGGACATCCGTACGTCTGCCGGTGATGATCTCGCTGCCGGTGATGACAAGGCAGGCCTTCACGAAAGCCATCCCCTCTTGCGTACCAAATGCAATATGAGGGCGCTTATGGCGCCTGCGGCAAGGTCATCGGCCATGATGCCGATCCCACCCTCCACCTTCCTGTCGATGATGCCTATAGGAGGTGGTTTTACGATATCGAAGAGCCTGAAGAGCGCAGTCCCCAGGGCGATCTCTTTGAACCCTTTGGGCCGGGCTATCAAGGTAACAAGCAGCCCGCAGACCTCATCTATGACGACCCGGGACGGGTCCGGGCCCCATTGCTTTTCCTGGACTCCCGATGCGATGATACCCGCCACAATGAGTTTTCCGAGGAAGAGGCAATAGAGGGGAGCGGGAAAACGCCTAAGGATCAGGTAAAGGGGCAGGGCAGCCAGTGTTCCAAACGTCCCTGGCGCCTTGGGCAGATAGCCGACGCCGAAAAAGGTGGCAATGGCCCTGCTGGCGATCCCGGATATACCCAAGACTCAGACCGCGCCTTTTAAGTGTTTGATCTCGCCGATGAGGTTCACCATGGGGCCCTTGGAGAGGACGGTATCCATTTCATCAAGGGCTTTATGAAACTGATCGACTATAGCTTCACCTTCATGGGTAAGGTGAGCTCCTGTCCTCCCGTGTCTGCCTTGCTCCAGGAGCCTCATGCCAAGGCGGCCTTCGTAATCCCGAATTTTACCCCATGCAGCACGGTAGGACATCCGGAGATTCTCGGCAGCCTTTTTCAGCGAGCCTGTCTGGCGGACCAACACGAGGAGCTGGTATATCCCGATGCCGAAAACCGCCTTCCCACCGACTTCTATCCATATTTTGTATGCGAAGTGCATGGGAGAACGATAGCATGAAGTCTTTCTTTTTTTCAAGTGCATCTCCTGTGGATAGGAGTTGATCTACCTGCATCAAATGCGTTATGGAATGTTTTCAAGACAATATATCACGGAGACTTCGATGAATGAGTGTTCAATATCAAACTTTTCCCGGTATGTGGGTGAGCCGGTAACCATCAAGGGATGGGTCGCCAACCGGAGATCGAGCGGCAAGGTGTCCTTTCTGATCATACGCGACGGATCGGGTATCTGCCAGGCCATTGCCGAGAAGGAGGTCATGGGTGAATTCTACGAGGAGATCAGGAAACTGCCCCTGGAGTCCTCCGTGATCGTAACCGGTAAGGTAGTGGAAGAACCAAGGTCGCCCGGCGGCTTCGAGATGCATTTATCGGGAATGGAAATACTCCAGAGATCGGAAGAATTCCCCATCGGCAAAAAGGAGCACGGTCCGGACTTCCTGCTGGGGATACGCCACCTGTGGCTGCGCACGCCCAGACAGGTCGCCATCATGCGGGTGCGTGACGCCCTTGTCAGGCATGTGCGTGATTTTTTCTATAAAAACGACTTCACTCTCATCGACACCCCCATCTTCACCACGACTGTGGGCGAAGACTCGTCCAATCTCTTCTCAGTGGAATACTTCGACCTGGGCAAGACCTATCTGTCACAGACCGGCCAGCTCTACCTCGAGGCCGCCATATTCGGGCTCGGCAAGGTGTACTGCCTCGGCCCCACCTTCAGGGCGGAGCGGTCCAAGACCAGGCGTCACCTCACCGAGTTCTGGATGGTTGAGGGCGAGATGGCGTTTTTCGAGCATAAGGACAACCTCGATCTCCAGGAAAACT
>DATKLV010000136.1:0-3134 GCA_035542255.1 Desulfomonilia bacterium
GCCATGTTGATACCAGCTATAACCCCGACATAATATCTGCGAACTTTGTCTCCGAGGTTGACAACCAATACTTCCCCCTGGTGCCGGGGACAACATTTCATTACTTGGATACGATTACCGAAGGCACCACCGTAACAAAGCAGGATGTCGCAGTGACGGTCACTCATGATACCAAGACCATCCTTGGGATACCCTGCACGGTGGTGCATGATGTCGTGACCCAGGAAGGCACCCTGGTCGAGGATACCTGGGACTGGTACACCCAGGACAAGGACGGAAATGTCTGGTACTTCGGTGAGGATACGAAGAAATATGAACCGGGCAGCACAACCCCGGATACCGAGGGTTCCTGGGAAGCAGGGGTGAACAATGCCAAGCCCGGGATCATCATGTACGCCGACCCGGAGGCACACGTGAATATGCCTTACCGCCAGGAGTATCTCCACGGTGTGGCCGAAGACAAGGCCGAAGTCCTCAGTATCAGCGAATCGATAACTGTACCGGGAGGCTCTTTCACAAACTGTGTCATGACCAAGGATTACTCTGACATTGAACCTGATGTTGTCGAGCATAAATTTTTCGCCCCCGGTGTCGGTCAGGTCAGTACGATAACCGTACAAGGAGGCACCGAGGTGGAGGAATTTGTAAGCATAACCACTGAATGATAAATTTACACCACATGGAGGCATCTACGAAAAGGTTCATCAAGGCAGCGGAATCGTGTTTCACCTGGTCGATCTTGTTCATGGCGCTGACTGTCTTCTTCTCCGGCACTGTCCACGCATCCGATGGGGATGGAGCCGCCAACCTGTCCCCCGGCAAGGCATGGAATACCGTGAGACTGGATTACGAACAGTTCTATACCCGTTACCGCCTGGTGCGGCTGATGCTTGCTTACGGCCTGGGCGACATCGCGGCCAACACCGATGCGGATCAGCATCTGCAGGACTGGTATCAGGATCATGTCCGCAGCTCAGGGACCGACAGGGCATCGACCATCGCAAAGAATTTCGGGAACGGCTGGTATATCGTGCCCTTGACCGTCGCTTCGGCGGCCCTCGGCACGTACGTCCTCCCCAGGGGAGAGGCGGGCTCGGCCCTCGGTACGTGGGGCGGGCGTTCACTCAGGGCCATCCTCGTGGGTGGCCCGGCCGTCGTGGTCATGCGGTCCGTAACCGGGGCATCGCGGCCGAGTGAAAACAACGGCTCACAATGGAGGCCGTTCAAGAGCACCCACGGGGTCAGCGGACATGCCTTCATAGGCGCAATCCCTTTCCTTACCCTGGCCCGCATGTACGAGGATTACTGGTACGTAAAGTACCCCCTGTATCTGGCATCAACCCTGACGGCCATATCCCGGATAAACGACAACCAGCACTTCCCGTCACAGGCCGCATTGGGCTGGTATATGGCTTGGGAAGCGACCGACAGCATTGCGGAACGCGACTCAGGGGGCAGGAAGGTGAAGATCCTGCCCATTCTCGGTTACAACACGTACGGCCTGCAGGTTTATATTGAATGGTAGCATGGCTAAATAGGGCTACCTATGCTAGAGTTGAATGGAGAAGAAAGTCATGAGGATCTTGCTCGTCGAAGACGACCAGACGATTGTGTCCTTTGTCGAGAGCGGGTTGCGCGAGGCCGGTTTTGCAGTGGACCACGCCTATGACGGCGAGACCGGTCTGCACCGGGCGCTTACAGAGCCGTATGATGCGGCCGTCATCGATATCATGCTGCCCAAGCTCGACGGTCTGACGCTCATCGAGGAGCTGCGCAGAAAGAAAAAGAATGTCCCCCTGCTCATACTGAGCGCTAAACGCTCCGTCGATGACAGGGTGAAAGGCCTCCAGACTGGCGGTGACGATTACCTGACCAAGCCGTTCGCCTTTTCCGAGCTCCTGGCCCGCATCCAGGCCCTGATCCGCAGATCCAGCGGCATCTCCGATCCGCATACCCTCCAGGTGGGTGACCTGACCATAAACCTCCTGAACAGGAAGGTCGTGCGCGGCAAAGAGAAGATCGAGCTGCAGCCCCTCGAATTCTCCCTGCTCGAGTACCTTATGCGCAACGCAGGGAATGTCGTTACCAAGACCATGATCATGGAGCACGTGTGGGACTATAACTTCGACCCGCATACCAATGTCGTGGAGGTCCGGATATGCAGGCTGAGGGATAAGATAGACAGCAATTTCGAAAGCAAGCTCATCCATACCGTGCGCGGTGTCGGCTATGTCATTAAGGAAGATTCTTAGTCTGCGGCAGACACTATCGTTCCGTCTGGCAGTTTATTATACTGCCATATTCACCCTGTCTTCTTTCATCGCGTTCCTGGTTTTCTACCTCATCATCAGCTCCGAACTGCAGCATAATCGTGATCAGCAGCTCCTGGAGAATCTCAACGAGTATGCATCCGTCCTGAAGCTGAAGGGGCTCGACGAGCTGAAGAACGAGATCAGCATCGATTCCGAGGCACATGGTGTAGCCGACATGTTCATCCGCCTCTTCGACAGCGAAGACCGGATGTTCTTCTCATCGAACATGACCACGTGGAGACATGTCCGTATATCGTATGGTGCGTTGTTTCATCTCAGGAGCGGGGCTCAGCATTATTTCGTGACCCTGGAGAAACCCGGCCACAGGCACAAGGCACGGAGTGTCTATGGGGTTGTCGGCCCCGGCATTGTCATGCAGGTAGGCGAGACGATAGAGGAAGACGAAGAGTTCCTGCGAATATTCCGGACCGTATTCGGCATCGTCATGGCCCTGCTCGTACCTTGCGCCACCGCTGCGGGCTGGATCATGGGCAGCCACGCCCTGCAGGGTGTCGAAGAGGTCACCCAGACGGCGTTGAGTATCTCGAAGGGTGATCTGGATCAGCGGGTCTCGGTCAGCACCGACGCCGAAGAGATAACCCGGCTTGCGGGCGCCTTCAATTTCATGCTGGACCGCATCAATGCCCTGGTGGAGGGCATCAGGAACATCCTGGACGACATCGCCCATGATCTGAAAAGACCCATTGCAAGAATCCGCGTCATTGCGGAGAAGAACCTGTATACCGGGAGCGGCAATGAGAACGGCAATGCCTATCCGGCCAGGATACTTGAAGAGTGCGATAATCTCATGCAGATGATCAA
>DATKLV010000137.1:0-5104 GCA_035542255.1 Desulfomonilia bacterium
AGGGGAGATGTTCCCCCCTGCCTGTTCTTCCACCTGAGCTTCAGGTAGGGTGTCCCGGAACGATCCGCCTTCACCTCGAGAGCGCAGGTCCCCTTTTTGTTCGCAATGAACACCCATCCGCTCTTGTCGTCCGGGTTTACCCAGACAGCAGGGGCAGTCAGCACCGCTCCCTTCTGGGGGGCAGGGATCACCTTTCCCACCTCGCCTCCCGTATATCCCGGACTTGCATGCCCGTTCATATTCGCCAGATCGATGAGGCGCAGCAAGGAGTCTTTTCCTGATTGAAGACCGAGATGCTTCACCCTGCTCCCGGGAGGTGCGGGCAGGATCGCAGGTGCAGTGCTCCCCAGATCGAGATCGTGCCTGTTGAGTGATGCGAAGGTTTTGGGTGTGTAGCTGTCGAGCGGTTTTCCGTCAAGGCCTGTTCCGTCCGGGTTCAGAGCCAGCACGGAGTCTCCCCAGTTGTAATTGTTCGGCTCGAAGGGGCCATTGCCTGTAGCCAGAAATATCCTGTCCAACTCCCTGTCGTACACTACCCCGGCACGGGACCATATGCCGGCCTGGGCGGCACTGCAGAATGGTTTTACCGGTGCAGCGGCAAAATGCTTTGCCTGATTGCTGCAGTCGGCGTTGAATACCTGCTGCCTACCACCAGACAGGCTGATGGCTGTCACGTGTCCCTGGTAGTCTCCCCTGTCGCCCGGGTACCCTGCATGCACGACATAGAGATAGCTTGTGCCGCTCTTGTCTGTAGCCGTGGCAAGGCTTGAGGACCCCTTTTCATCATAGGGTTTGAGCGATGTAAGGGCGGGCCACCCTTCGCCCTTTATCTCTTCACCGTCTCCGACCCGGTGCTTATGGGCATAGCCGTCGAGGCCATAGGTGTATACGAACTTCCGGTTCGGGTCGACGGCAGGGGAAGAGGTTGTGTAGCAGTGCCAGAACCCCTTGTTGATACGGCAGTCTCCGGCGGGATACTCCCGGACCCAGATCTGTTCGCCTGTCCTTGCGTCCAGTGAAATGAGATGACCCTGTTTGGTGGTAATGAAAAGGAGGTTTCGCATACCCTTTACGGTCGAAACGTTGCTGAGGTAAACCGGGCAGCCGTCCGCAACCCCGGGCAGGGAAACCTGGAAGACCGGGACAAGTGTAGAGGCATTATCCTTTGTTATGATCTTTTCTTCCTGATTGTTATTGTCATGCTGCTGATTGCCTCCGAACTGCAGCCAGTCTCCCGAGGCCGGGGCCGGGCAGATGATCATTATGAACAGGGTGAACAAGATGCCTGCAGCCCTCGGAAGGCTCTCAGGCATACGGGAGATGCGCAAGGACACGCAAGCCTCCATTTTGATGTACAATATGGTTATTACTATTTCTTAATATAGGTTATGACGAAGTGATCTCTCCTGTTCTTGGCCCAGGCCTCTTCGTTATGACCCGGGTCGAGAGGCCTCTCTTTGCCGTAACTGATGGTTCCCACGCGGTCTTTTTCGATCCCCTGCTCGGTTATGTAATTAAAGGCCGTCTTTGCCCTCCTGTCCCCGAGGGCGAGGTTGTATTCGATGGTGCCCCTCTCGTCGCAATTGCCCTCTATGCGGATCTTCATTTCAGGGTGGGCCTTGAGGAAGGCGACTTTGTTATTCAGGATATCCATGTCTTCCGGTTTGAGATCAAATTTATCGAAATCAAAGTGGATGTCCTTGTCCTCGAATTCCTTGATCTGTTCTTCCATGCCCGGCGCCGGGGCCATTGCGGTTTCTTTGGGCTGTTCCGGCATTGGTACAGGCTGTGGAGCCTCTTGTTTGACCGGAGGTTTGACCTCCTCTGCCTTTTCAGCTTCCGGCTTTTTTGCACAACCGAACATGAGGAGACCTATCCCTATGGCTATGACTATGAATATGTTCAACCATTTCCTCTCCATTCTCGTTCCTCCCTATAGTGTTGATCCTCTCCATTCCGGATTGTTCTTGCAGCAGGGCTTCTAATTATAATGGCATGATCCCGGCATTCAAGCCCTTGGAGGAAGATCAATTAGTATATTCGCTTATCTTATCCAGAAAGAATGGAGGAATCGGTTTGGTAGTATTCTTTTTATAGTCGAAGAAAATCTGTACTGATCTGCCTTTTGCATACACTGTCGATTCGTCATTTCTGTCTACAATGGCATATACCAGATCAAACCTCTTCGTGCCGATTTCTCCTGCCCATAATTGAAGAGAGATGTGGTCGCTGATTTTAATAGGCTTAAGAAAGTCACAGCTCAGGTGAGCCAGGATAAAATTATACTCTTCAGGCGCTACAATATTGAAAAGTAAACGCAGAAAGTCTTTTCGACCTTCTTCGAAATAGGTAAAAAAGACTGCATTGTTCACATGCCCCATGGAATCGATGTCTCTGAACCTTATGTTGATATCTGTTATGATTTTCTTGCCCATATCCCCGCTTCCCCATGCTGTCGGGAGTTCTCATATATACCGCTTGCCTATGCTCCGAACATCATTGATTTCCCGCCACAGGCGATCAATACGATCAAGTTGTGGCTGATGCAGTTTAAGTATTCGGATTTTCCTGATCCACTTCGCGGTCGAAATCGGCATCTTCCTGCCAGGACGAGTCTGCTTTATATTCCTTCCGGAAGGTCTCCAGCATACGTTCAAGGGGCACATCTGCAAATTCACCGCGATACCCGAGGTATTCCATGTGCTTGTTCCCCTCGAGGTCGAAGGGATGATAGATGGAATCGGCGTGGCCGTCGAACTCGAGGGGCTTGAACTTGAATTTTTCACAGAGCTCGATGTTGAAGGCGGGAGTGGCCTTGACCCAGACATTTCCCAGATGGATGGATGTATAGCCGTGCCAGAAGAAGATGTCCGTCTTCATCATCTCGCGCATGCGCGCCGTGGTGAGGTGGTTCCGTACGTCGGCAAAGCCCAGGCGGGCCGGTATGCCCATATACCTGCAGCAGGCCGCCAGGAGGATCGCCTTTGCCACGCACCAGCCTCTGCCTGTGCTCAGGGTCTTACTGGCCCTCAGCCCTTCAACAGTCAGGTCAATGGTGTACGGGTCATACCGGATGCCGTCCCGTACGGCATAGTACAGCTTTACAGCGAGTTCCCGGGGGTCGTTTGATCCGCCGGAGTTGCTTCCGGCAAACCGGATAACCTCCGGGTGGTAGCTGTCCACAATGGGGGTGGGTTGAAGGAACTGCAGCAGATCTGAATTCATCGGTCATATCTACTCCCTAAGCATGAGACGGTCAAGCTTTGTGACTGCCTCCGCTGTTACCCATGAACCTGTTTTGATATATCACCTATGTCCGTACTTCGCCCTGTCCGATTCTCTCCAGCTTTATTATCCTTGACAATCATTGGGATAGCGCGTACGGGTAGGCACAATCTGAAATGCGAGCAGGTCTTACCTGAATTTACCCTTCACGTAGACACCCGGCAGCCCTTAGCGGTCTTCAGTCGATACTTCTTGTCTTTCAGAAAATCGAGCCGCAAAGGTGTGTGCTTGGGAAAGAACATGAACGTGCAAGGTACAGGTGTAGACAACTCGATGAAACAGTTGTTCAACGAAGGAACAAGGTAACAAAATCAAGTTACTCATGCCTTATACCGAAAGAAAAGAGATCTGCCAGGAGTCCGAAGTAGTTCCTCTGACACGACATCCAGTGGTCTTAAGAAGACTATTCCCGGCCCCTCATGAGGGAACGCGACTGTCGGATACCATACAAACAAAGGAGAGTTAATGACATTCGAACAATTCAATCTTCACAAGGACATCTCTGCCGCCATTGACGAGCAGGGTTATACATGCCCGACACCCATCCAGGTAAAAGCCATTCCGCACATTTTGAACGGGCGCGATGTCCTGGGCCTTGCCCAGACAGGAACAGGCAAAACAGCGGCTTTCGTGCTGCCGCTTCTCCAGCAGCTCATGAACTCCCCGCGCCGCCGCGCCCGGGCGCTGATCCTCGCGCCTACACGTGAGCTTGCCGCCCAGATACACGAGGCAATCAATTCGCTCGGCCGACACACCATGTTGCGGAGTGTGGCCGTCTTCGGAGGCGTGAGCATGGAGCCCCAGATCAGGGCCATCAAGAACGGAGCCGAAATCGTCGTAGCCTGCCCCGGACGGCTGCTGGACCATCTTTCCCGCAGGAACATAGATCTGTCCTCACTGGAATGCCTGGTGATCGATGAAGCAGACCGTATGTTCGACATGGGCTTCATGCCTGATATCCGCCGGATCGTCAAACAGCTCCCGGCCAAACGGCAGAACCTGCTCTTTTCAGCCACCATGCCCGATGATATCCGCCGCCTTGCGGCCGATATGCTGCGCGATGCCGTAACGGTCCAGATCGATCATACAAAACCTGTTGAGACCATATCCCATTCGCTCTATCATGTTGAACAGCACTTGAAGACAGCCCTTCTCAAGGAACTGCTCAAGCGCACGAAGACAGACTCGGTTCTCATCTTTACTCGCACCAAGCACCGCGCCAAGAAACTTGCAGAGCAACTGAGCTATGCCGGCTTGCGTGCCGCATCTCTGCAGGGCAACCTGTCGCAGAACCAGCGCGAGCAGGCCATTGATGGTTTTCGCAACGGGTCCTACAAGATCCTTGTCGCCACGGACATTGCCGCCCGAGGGATCGATGTATCGGCAATAACCCATGTCATCAATTACGACATGCCCGACACCACTGATGCCTATACACACCGCATCGGCCGGACAGGCCGTGTTTCAAGAACGGGCAATGCCTTCACCTTTGTTACGAGCGACGATACATCCATGGCATATACCATTGAATGTCTCCTGGGAGCTGCACTGGAGCACAAGACCTTGCCGGGTTTCGACTATAACAAGCCCAGGCCGGAAAGTGGCTTCCAGGCATCACGCCCTCAGCAGAGTAGAGCGCGCGGAGCACGTGCAGCCGTGCAACCGGCCGGTGATAAGCAACGAAGGGCCGGGGATCGCTACCGCACCCAGATCTCTGCACGCTGAAAAACGGGTTAACAGATTCTCATTCAAAAAGGGGCTTTGCTTGCTGCGTCTGGTCACCGCGGGCAAGCGCTGCCTCCACCTTCTATTGCATTCC
>DATKLV010000138.1:0-6257 GCA_035542255.1 Desulfomonilia bacterium
GCATGATTTTTATACCACCCTCTTAAAGGCAACCTGTGCCTTTGACCGGGGAGACGACACTTCAGGCTATACGGATCTCAAGGAAGCCTTTGCCCTGGGCAGGGAACATGGGCATCTGGGCACATATGGAGACATTCCCGCTGATACCGCCCGGTTGTGTGCCAGGGCCATAGAGGCCGGGATAGAGCCTGAGTATGCTAAGTGGCTTATACGCAAGCGCAGGCTTTCCCTGGAACCGCCGCCCTATAATCTGGAAGGCTGGCCCTGGCCGGTGAAGCTCTATACCTTGGGCAGGTTTTCCATATCTATTGACGACAAGGCAATCACCTTCCCCAAGAAGGCACAGAATAAACCCCTGGAAGTGCTCAAGACAATTATCGCATGCGGCGGATCGAACGTGTCGGACACCTATGTTGCGGACACCCTCTGGCCGGATGCTGAAGGAGACCTGGCTATGCAGGCCTTTGCCACCAATCTCCATCGCCTGCGCAAGCTGCTCGGCCGCCACGATACGGTTATTCTGCAAAACGGGATGCTCGCCCTGGACAAGCACCTGTGCTGGGTGGATGCCCGTGCGTTTGAATACTACCTGACCAGGGCTGATGCACTCTGGGAAAAGGCATCAACCAACAGAGAACTTGATGAGTTTAGTGATCTGGTTTTTTCTGCCCTTGAGCTCTATCGGGGTGAGTTCCTCCCTGATGAAGAATCTATTCCAGATGTGATGGCCATGCGGGAATACCTTCACACGAAATTTCTCAAGGCATTGTCCAGGATGGGAGAGCACCTGGTGAAGACAGGGCAATATGACAGAGCACAAGAGGCCATCGAGTGCGGACTGGATATCGATACCTGCGCCGAGGATCTCTACCGGCTGCTCATGATCTGTATGCATCGACAAGGTATGAAGACAGAAGCGCTGACGGTTTTTGAGCGCTGTAAAAGAACACTTCATACACAGCTCGGGGCCACCCCTTCAGCCGATACCGAGGCCCTTGCAAGGACAATCCGAGCTGGGAAAACTCATTAACAGCCTGTCATGTACCGACTTTGACTTAACTCAAAGCAGTTTCGAAGCCCATTCCTGAATTCACTTATCGAGCCATAATCCCCCTCACTTCGCCCCACATTTCTGCATGGATGTCAGAAATGGACGCACTTTACGTGCGCCCACAGGGCGATGGCCATGGATGGCCTGAGTCACTCCTCCTGGAAGGTGGAGAGGGAGATCCCTGAATGTTGATTGATGTTTTGATCCCCTCTCCCCATACATGATGGGGAGAGGGTAAGGGTGAGGGGTCCCATTGATATGTCAAATCTTTTCATTCGTTACGGTCGCATATGGGCCCGGAAAGTTTGTTACTTTTTTTATACAACCGGGCATAACTCTCCAATATAAAAACATTATTTAGCTCATTCCCGGTAATGTGACCCGCTATGTAAGTGTTGTGTAACCCCTACTGTAAGCTCTATGTAATCCATCTTTCCTCAATTCCGAGGTCTGAACCCTAATATGAATCACCCATAACTATTATCCGGCCTGAGAGCAGCTTGATTCCTCATTCTCCTGATTCTCTTAGAGGGCAGTGACAACAAAACCATCACCATGAAAACAATATGTAACCTTATTTCACTTACAATCCGGCCATGATCAAAAAAGGCGATATCCCAGGCGGACAAAAAAGATGAACACCCGGTCGAGGCCGGAAAAGGAGGAAGTCATGAAAACTACAAAAACACTGAAAGCCGTTGCAATGATCTGTGCGGGGATCATCCTTCTGCAAGGGTATGCAGCTGCTGCTGACCAGAATGATCAAGTTGCCAGAGTGGATACCGGCGCCAGGTACACGACCGACGCTCAAAACACCGGACAAGCTGACACCAAGGCTGCTGACACTATGAGCATCGGTGCCATAATCCTGGGCAATGTGGCAGCTCCCTGGGGGACAGTCCCCGGTTTGATCACGGTTTACAGCGGGATAGGCATGATCGTCAATGCTGTGGATGCTCTGATCCCCGGCAATACTGACAAACCGGAGAACAACAGAGAGGTTGAGCGGCTGGCTCGTGACAAAGCGGAAAACAACAAGGTCATTGATCTAGCAGCAAAGGATAAGGACTGATCGGTGATGACGAACACGAACATGAAAATAGCCGGATTGAGGAGAGACAGGTATCAGACCATAGAGTCTCTCCTCTTTTCTCGACATCCCAGGCGGGCAAAAAGGAATTTACACCCGGCCGAAGCCGGAAAAAAAGGAAGTCATGAAGACAACACAGACTCCTCCTCTGTTAAAAATAAAGAACTCTCTGTGGTGAGAAGAAAATCTAAAGGGATGAATGAGCTGTATTCTTAATTATAGCACATTACAATTTTAATACTATGTCAGAAATTATTCCATTTGAATAGATAAGCATCATCAATGGCTTGACTTTTTACCTCCACAAAGTAGATTAATCTGTATCTGGAACCAATTGCAAAACTAATGAAAACTGTAACCCCCGCGAAAGCGGGGGTCCAGAACTACCTGAAAAGACCGGATTCCCGCTTCCGCGGGAATGACATCGAGGGAGTTTTACAATTGGCTCCCATGTAATTGTTTTCAGGAGCAGTTGCTGTACTAGTACTACTCATCAGAGAATATGCTCCCTGGTATAATACCTAATGAATCGTATGAGGGAGGTGTGCACATGAAGGAGAGACCGACAGAGGCTGCAATCCAAAAGGCATTGGAAACCGTCAGGGGCAAGATCACTACACCGGAAGAAGCACTCTCTGTCATCAAATCAGGGGACAAGATCTTTGTGGGAACAGCCTGTGCAACACCTCGCACCCTGATGATGGCCCTTGAAGGATTAAACACGAGGCTTGATGATGTACAGCTCTTCCATTTCCTTACAGGAGGAGCTATCCCCAAGAAAGATGGAGTCCCTTATACACGCTATCATCACAAGTCATTTTTTGTGGGAACCGACAACCGTGAAATCGTGAACAAGGGTAGTGCCGAGTATGTACCCATCTCTCTGCCCCAGGCATGCGCCCTGATCAATAACGGCAGGATGATCCCGGATGTCGCCCTCATCCAGGTAACGCTGCCCGATGAGTATGGCCATGTGAGCCTGGGGGTTTCCGTGGATATAACCAAGATCGCTGTTGAAAAAGCCGGGACCGTGATAGCCGAGATCAACCCCAACATGCCCTGGACCATTGGTGATACGTTCATCCCGGTGGATCGTATCGATCACATGGTGCTGGTGGACACCCCGGTGACTGAATATGTCCATCCCAGGGTAGTGGATGCCATATCGGAAAAGATCGCACGGTATGTGGCCAGGATCATCGAAGACGGCTCCACCCTTCAGATAGGTCTTGGCCGGGTTCCCAATGAGATGCTCAAGTACCTCACCAACCGTAAGCATCTGGGCATCCATTCGGACGTCATCACCGACCCTGTCATCAATCTTATCGAGAAAGGTGTCATAACCGGTAATGCCAAGTCCATCCACCGGGGGCAGGTCGTAGCAAGCTATTGCCTGGGCACAAAGCGTCTCTACGATCTGATCGATAAAAACCCCATGTTCTCGTTTCACCCCATAGAATACATCTGCGACCCATCCATCATGGCAAAGAACAACAAGCTGGTGTCCGTCACTCAGGCCTTTGCCATAGACCTCACCGGACAGGTGTGTGCAGACCAGTTTGAAGGTGAGTTCTACAGCGGGGTATCCACCCAGCCCGAGTTCTTACGGGGTGCTGCCAGCTCACCCGGGGGAAAACCGATTATATGCCTTTCCTCGACCACCGAAGACGGCAAGGTTTCACGCATACGACCACTGCTCCATGAAGGTGAAGGGGTCACCATTGCCCGCTCGGAGATCCATTATGTGGTGACCGAGTATGGAACCGCTTATCTCTTTGGCAAGTCCATCGGAGAGCGTGCCCTATCGCTTATCGAGATAGCACACCCGTCATTCCGTCCATGGCTCCTCGATGAGGCAAAACGTCTTGGGTATATCCGTGGGGACCAGGTAATGAAGAGCACGATAGCCTATCCGTGCGATGAAGAGTGTGAAGTAAAGCTGAAGAACGGCACCAAGGTCTTTGTTCGTCCATCCAGAGCAACCGATGAGAGGGGGCTGCAGGACCTGTTCTATCACCTGACCCCGAAGGATGTGTATACTCGGTTTTTCACCGGGCTGAACTCTCTGTCCGTATCAAAGGCCCAGCATCTGTGCAATGTGGACTATGACCATGAAATGGCCTTCGTGGCTGTGACCGGCGAAAGAGAAGAGGATGAGCGCATCGTCGGCAGTTCCTGCTATTACGTGGATGAAGCGACAAAGCTTGCAGATGTCGCTTATATGATACATCCCCAGTGGCAATGCCTGGGTGTCGGAAGCCTCCTTCAGCAGAAGATGGTTGATTATGCGCTCTCAAGAGGGGTTCGTGGTTTTACCGCAGACATCCTGACTGAAAATGAAAAGATGATAAAGCTGGCCCAGAAGTGCTCCAGCAACATATGCATGACTCCCAGTTATGGGACCTATGAGGTTACCATGATATTCGACAAGGAGTCATGACATATCACGGGTGACAGGCCGCATCTGTCCGGAACAGCCGGTTACAACTTGCCGCTCCCTCCGCAATAGGGACAGACGGTACATGGTGCTCCAATAGTTTTTGTCTCAATCATGTGCTGATGTGATTCCATTTGTATATGTTGTGCTTTCAGACGTTCTGAAGGGGAGTGATCCTCGTCCGGCATTTCTCTCTTGTAGTCTTCGACTGCCTTCCGTGCCTTCTGCAATCTTATGAAAAATTCATCCCCTGCCATAAATCACCTCCTCTGACGACTATTTCATTTACAAACGGGCTTTCTCAAAAGCCTTTTAAATGTAACCTTACTATCATGACCGTTCTTTCATGTCCGGTACTCCTTTATACCATGTTTTCGACATAATGTGGAGGGGCGCATCATGATGTGATTGATATTCCTCGGAACAGCCTGTGATCAATTCATGTTCATCCCCTGCCGATCTAAAAAAGGGGAACAATGCCGGCGTGCGATCCCTTGAGTTTGGCCATGATGAACAGGGCGGATGATCTCACCAGGTCAACCTGTGAGAGCTGCAGCGGGATGACCCCCAACTGTCTGCACAGGCCGTGGACCGTGAGAGCCAGGTCATTGCATCCCGGGCTCATGGTGACGTTACGCCTGCCAAGGCGCTCCTGGACGTTTACGCCATGGTCCTGAATCACGCAGCTTCCGGCGATGTGCACCCTGCCACGGATCTGTTCCACGTCTTTGCGGTCGATGCCCATGCCCATAACGCGGCAGTCTATCGACCACTTGATAACTGCATTCACAAGGTTACTACTAATGTTATCTATGCTTGCTCTCCTGGGCACATTAGCGGCGGCGGAAAAGGATAACAAGGGGAAAGATCTTTATAACAACAACTGCAAGACCTGCCACGGCACAAATGGTGAGGGGAAAGGGCCTGCTGCATCGGCACTCAATCCAAAGCCGATTTTATCAAGCCGGATTTCTGTAAGAACAACCCTGATAAAGAGATAGCCAAGGCTGTAACAAAGGGCTCCGGCATCATGCGCCCATTGCCTTAAAGCCGTATGAGATCAAAGCCATAATCGAATACATGACAAATTCGTTTAACAAACAATGAGGGGGATTTATAAAAGAGAGCAAAGATTGAGCATAAGTACTTAATCGTAAACCGGAGGACACGCCGGATTTATCTTCACCCGTCTTGGACACGTAGCACATTAGTGACAGGAGTAAGAAACCGACTGACAAGTTCAGGGATGTCGCCCTTGATGCCCAGTATCAATATATCGGGGACGAGCATCTCTTCTCTTTCCAGACGACATGGATTCACGAGGATCAGGATTGGGATGCAAGTTTTAAACAAGGAGCTGCGGCAAACAGCTCGGACACCCTGGAAACATACAGATTGAATGTAAATTATTATTACCGATCGGCTATGGGCACTATCGGCGGGACAGTGGCCTATTTCTCGATATTGATACTGGATAGGCAAGCTGCCGTAACCTGTCTTATGGTAAAAGTAAGGTATTTATCTAAGCACATCCTGTGCCGCTTTTCCTCCCTGATCGGTCGGCGGAACCCCCGCTACGAGTCCGTCCCAGGGGACAACATAAAAGGACTCATGCTTCGCATGAGCCCTTTGTCTTTTTTATTGGCTCCTCGGGTAGGACTCGAACCTACAACCTAGTG
>DATKLV010000139.1:0-5937 GCA_035542255.1 Desulfomonilia bacterium
ACCTCTATCTCTTGTATCGGAAGGGTCCATGCCAAGGTTATGCAAAATATTCTTAATCTTTAACCTTCTTATGCCGTATGCCCTTCATGCGGAAGGTCTCAAGACACCGCCTAAAGCATCCGATATGGTGGACATCGAGGCGGACAGACTTGACGTGAACACCATGAACGGTACAGCGATATTCAGAGGCAAGGTTAAGGCCACGAAACCCGATATCACGGTCAAGGGGAACACCCTGACGCTTAACTACGACCAGAAATCACACAAAGTTACCCTGTTAACCGCAGAAGGTGATGTAGATATCATCTGGAAAGACAAAGAGGCCACCTGCAAAAAAGCAGTGTATAATCTTGCCAGCGATGTGATGGTGCTGACCGGCGATGCCGTCATAGTCAGAGGCCAGGAGCATGTCTCCGGTCAGAAGATAACCCTTGACAAGAAGAACGACACCCAGATCGTGGAAGGTGAGGGCGGCAGAGTGAAAGTCCGTGTGAATGCCGGAGAGAGTACGGGGATCATGCAATGGGGGAAATGACACTGAAGTCGGAAGGCCTCGAAAAGAGCTTCGGGAAGGTCCATGTCATAAAAGGCCTTTCCTTCGCCTGCAACACCGGAGAGATTATCGGGCTGCTCGGTCCGAACGGGGCAGGAAAGACCACGACATTCTACATGGTTGTGGGTCTCATCCGCCCGGACAAAGGCAGGGTCTTCCTAGGCTCCGAGGACATCACCGACATCGACCTGGCAGGCAGGGCCATGCGGGGTATCGGCTACCTGCCCCAGGAGCCCTCGGTGTTCAGGGGTTTGAGCGTGCAGGACAACATCGCGGTCCCCCTGGAGGCAAGGGGCCTGAGAGGTACCGAGCTGAGACAGCACCTTGATGAGATAGTGGCGAATTTCGGTCTTGATAATGTGCGCACCCAGAAAGGCGTTTCGCTCTCGGGCGGCGAGAGGCGTCGTGTGGAGATCGCAAGGGCCATGGCGCTGAGCCCGGCATACATGCTCCTGGATGAACCGTTCGCCGGAATCGACCCCATAACGGTCAAAGACATACAGGATATGATAGTAAACTTGAAAAAATTGGGAATTGGTGTCATTATTACAGATCATAATGTAAAAGAAACGCTTAAGATATGTGATAGGGCATATATTATCCATCAGGGTGTTGTAATTGAGGAAGGGACCCCGGAACAGGTAGTGGCGAATGATCAGGTTAAGCAGATCTATGTCGGCAAGGATTTTTCCCTTTAGGAGGGTTTAAGGATGGCCTTGGAGCTTAAGCAGCACCTCAAGCTGGCGCAGCAGCTCATTATGACGCCGCAGCTTCAGCAGGCCATCAAACTCCTGCAGCTCAGCAGGCTTGAGCTCCAGGAATACATCGACAACGAGCTCGAGCAAAACCCCCTCCTCGATGCCGAGATCGCCCGTGTACGTGAGGATACCCCTGAATCCATAAAGGAGAAGGAACAGCTCAGACAGAGATGGGATGCATACCTGGAGACATACGGCCAGGACAATGTCCCCTACTATGAAGACGACGAGCGGCCGTCCATTGAGTCCACAACCTGCAAGCCCGAAGGGCTTATGGACCATCTCCTCTGGCAGTTAAGGATGAATGATTTTAGTGACAGAGAACAGGAAGTGGGCCTCTTCATCATCGGCAACCTCGATCATAACGGCTATATGGGTCTTGATACCGAGACTATATGCCAGGAGACCGGGGTTACACCTGACATCGTAGAGTCCGTACTTGCCAAGGTACAGCGGTTCGACCCGCCCGGCATTGCAGCACGTGACCTGAAAGACTGCCTCAAGATCCAGGCAAGCATATTGGGCCTGGAGAACACCCTGGTGTGGAGCATCATCGATTCCCATCTAGGTGATCTCCAGACCAAGAACTACAACAAGATCGCCCAGGAGCTCTCTGCAACCGTAGATGATGTGGCCCAGGCCGCACAGATCATCGTCAACATGGAGCCCAGGCCTGCCCGTGACTATACCGACGATCCTCCCCAGTATATCGTGCCCGATGTCTATATCGTGAAGCTTGAGGGTGAATACGTGGTCCTGCTCAATGAGGAAGATCTGCCTATTCTCAAGCTGAACAAGGAATATCAGGTCATGATGAAGTCGGACAACATGGGCAAGATGGCCAGGGACTATCTGTCCGACTGTTACAAGTCCGCCCAGTGGCTTTTAAAGAGCATCCAGCAGAGACAGAATACCCTGTGCAAGGTCACGGAGAGCATCGTCAAATTCCAGAGAGATTTCCTCGATCACGGGATCACACATTTGAAGCCCTTGGTCCTCAGGGATGTAGCCGACGACGTGGGCATGCATGAATCCACCATAAGCAGGGTTACATCTAATAAGTATGTGCACACTACCCAGGGCACATTCGAGCTCAAGTACTTTTTCAACAGCGGCATATCCAGGAGTGACGGCAGTTTTGTTGCATCCCAGAGCGTTAAAAGCGAGATCGAAAACATTATCAAGGCGGAGGACACCAAACATCCTCTGAGTGACCAGGCAATTGCACATAACCTAAAAGGGAAAGGGGTGAGAATCGCACGCAGGACCGTAGCCAAGTATCGTGAGCTGCTTGGCATTCTTCCTTCGAACCAGAGGAAGAAACACTTTTAAGGAGCTGTTTAACCACGAGAGGAGGATTTATGCAAACTGACATTACCTTTAAGAATATTGATTCTTCCGATGCGCTGAAAGACTATGCGTTCAAGAGACTCTCGAAGATGGACAAATACATCGACCGTACTGCGGAAGCGCATGTCGTCCTTTCTGTGGAAAAGCGCCGGCACAAGGCTGATGTCACCCTCAACGCCGATGGCACGGTGATCAACGCCGTAGAGATCACCCAGGACCTGTACTCTGCCATCGACATGGTAATGGATAAACTCGAAAGACAGATAAAGAAGTACAAGGAAAAGCTCCAGGGCAAGAAGACCCAGCAGGGTAAGGCCGCTGCTACGGCTGCCGCGGCACCGGCAACCAAGAAGGCAAAGCCTCGTCTGATCTATGAGAAGAACTATCCGGTCAGGCCCATGAGCGTGGAAGAGGCTCTCATGCTTGTGGACAGCGCTACGGAGAGATTCGTCATCTTCCAGAACACGGATTCCAAGCAGCTCAACCTCATTTACAAGCGCAAGGATGGAGAGCTCGCCCTCATAGAGCCGCAGATCTGAAAATTGCGGGGAACCGGACCCGGCCGGGTCCGGTTCCCCGATATCCTGTTACAGTCAACCAAATCTTTTTTGCCTGTCTTAACGAGCAAAAAAATGCATGCGAATGCGTGAACACTTAAACCGGAAACATCGCCCCCTCACCCCGCCCCACTCCCCCTGGAAGGGTGAGAGGGGATTGTTTTTATTACGATGCCTGATAATGATGCTATGATACCCTCTCCCCATCCCTCATGGAGAGAGGGGCGGGGTGAGGGGTCCCGGAAAAAGGAAAGACCATATATGATGGTGCGTTCACAGCTATTCCATTATGGCGGAATTGGCCGTTTAAAGATGCGCTTTATAGATGCATATCGATTCGCAGAGAAATCTCGTGTATAGGTATCCCCATGACAAAGACAGAACATGCACTCCAACTGTTTTCATCAAAATATTCCTGAGCCCAGGCGACCCTCATGGCCTTCGGTGAAGGTCTCGGGCTTGATGAAGCTACCTGCGCAAAGGTGGCCTGCGCGTTCGGCGGCGGCATTTCGCACCTGGGGCTCACCTGCGGTGCCGTGACAGGGGCCCTCATGGCCATCGGACTCTGGTACGGCGGCGGTCCGGAAATGAAGGAAGGGACCTACGAGATCGTAGGTGACTTTGTCGAGCGGTTCACAAGGCTTCACGGCTCCATCAACTGCACCGAGCTCGTAGGCCACGATCTGAGCAAGCCTGAGCAGCTTGCCAAGGCCAGGGAAGAGGCCGTCTTTGCCGTCAGATGCGTGAAGTATGTGGAAGATGCGGTGAAGATCCTTGAAGAGCTGATCTGACCCTTATTTTATAATCTACATTTCATTCAGAGCCCGGCACTATGGGTTCAGTTCGTTGTTATTTATGGGATAAATTTGCTTCAAACCATGGAATACAGGTACCCTGCTTTCTTGTGAAGCCTGGATGATAGCTTCGAATCCGATATCTAAATGATTTCCGGGACCCCTCACCCCAACCCTCTCCCCATGAGGTTTGGGGAGAGGGTATTAAAGCATCAAACACCATAATGATGAATCCCCCTCTCCGCCTTTCAGGGGGAGAGGGCAGGGGTGAGGTGGTGATGTTTTCGGTTTAAGTGTTCATGCGTTTGCAAAATCTGTTTCATATCATCCAAGAAATTATCCCACTGTTTTTTCGCCTGCCTGCAGGATAATGCGGGCTACTTCCATCCCGCAGTCAGCGGCCACCCTCGTGCATTCTTTCCCCATGCTTTTGAGGACCATCCCGGCAAGGGCCTCAGGTGTATGGTCGCGGAGCGTCACGACCCTGCCGGTACCATAGTGTTCCAGGCGGTGAGCCATGACATATTCCTGCTCAAAGTGATAATCCAGAGGAATGGCTATAAAGGGTGTCCCCAGTGCCGAGAGTTCAGCTATCTTCCCGTACCCGGACTGGGTGATAACAAAATCCGCTGCAGCGAAGTACTTGTACAGTTCATCCAGATATCCATGATATTGAATCCAGTCTTTGCCTCCTCTTCGTGGTGTCACCATGATGAAGCTGGCATCCGGGTAATGTTCTCTTAAAAGCTTAAAGGTCGCCTCCATGGCAGTGGTGCGTTCAGATGAATCGCCATCCGGGCCGATTGCTGCCAGAAAAAGGGGCCTATCGAACGGCAGGCCGAGCTTCTTACGGAGGGCAGTTCTGTCCGAAAGGGCTGAAGGGTCGAAGTTGACGATTGGCCTGACGAAACGGCAATGTCGCTTTGCCCAGGTTCTCCTGTTGGGCAGCATAAACCCCATGGGTTCATCGGGGATTTCCTCTGCCTCGCCGATATAGAGGTAGATGTCAGGACCCAGAAAGCTCATGGAGAACTTGAGATTGTTGTACCAGGCAAGGAGATGGTCTTTCATGCCTGGCTTCATAGACTTTACACCGATGAAATCCGTCATGAAAATAAAAGGGGCCGGCTTTCTTGCCCATCTCGAAGCAAAGCCCGTGAGGAGCCAGAAGGCCTCGTCACCGACGATCACATCATATGACGTATCTTCCCATATCTTCTTGCTCACCAGAAAATCATGCTTGTGAAGTCTCGTATCAGCTTCTGTATACCTTATCAGGTTGAATTCTTTCGTATTGTTGTCAAAGACCTGAGCATAGACCCTTCCGCTGCCTGAGAGGTGCTTGGAATGATCCGGGACGTTGTACCCCATGCGCCGCATGAATTCTCCACCAGGATCCGGGACAAGCCAATCAACATCGACATCGGCCATACCCTGCAGACGGGTCACAATGGCAATGTCACGCATGAGGTGACCTTTGCCCACCGAACTGGCCGCCCAGAGGATCCGCATTTTTATTGCCACTTGAAACCCAGATTGTGGGATGCCTTCAGAAGCAATTCGTGAAGCTTCCTCTGCTCTTTTTCATTCAGTGCGGATATGAAGTCACGGGTGAATACGATGGCCTCTGTAATGGTTCCACGGTAGATGAGCCGACCTTTTTTTGTCAGCCCCAGCCACCATTTTCTGCGGTCTTTCTCATCCTGCCTTTTTTCCACCAGGCCTTTCATGACCAGGTTGTGGACATATTGGGAGATCGTGCCCGGATTGATGTTCATGAAGCCCGACAACTCCCGGGAGGTGAGGGGGGCCAGCTGGCCCACTACCATCAGCACCGCCCGGTCGGAAAAGGTATATCCGGTGGGGCTGTTCTTCTCGTACTTCGCGGCACGGATGGAGTAGTACTGTGTCAGGCTGAACAATGC
>DATKLV010000140.1:0-8661 GCA_035542255.1 Desulfomonilia bacterium
ATACATTACTGCCGTGCATAAAGGCCCCGGAGCACCGAAGGTAGGCCTCCTGACCTACAACAACCCCTACGGACGGTCCATCCATGAACCGAGCAAGGAATATGCCAAGACAAAGAATATTGAGATTGTTTCCATCGAGGAGTTCCCTCCGCAGACCGTGGACCTCACCACCGAGCTCTTGCGGCTCAAGCAGAAGGGTGCCCAGTATATATTCGTCCAGATGCTTCCTGCTGCCATCATCAGCACACTCAAGAGTGCCGACCGTATCGGATACAATCCGATGTTCATCGGAACCTGGACATCAACAGACCCCGATTTCTTCAAGAACGGCAAGGGCCTCATCAAAGATCGGGTAAAGATGCAGTTCTGCGGCGGCCTTCCTACTGACAAGGCCCCGGGCATGAAGGTTATGGAAGAGCTCTGGAAGCGTTACAAGACCGTTGATTCCTTTGACGCTTCCTACTGGGAAGGTGTGGTCGTCGGCATGATTATGGAGAGGGCATTCATCAGATCCCAGGAAAAATTCGGAAGCATCACGCCTGAGAATATCAACAAGGCCCTTGAGACATTCAACAATGAAGACTTCGGCGGGATAGTACCCAATATCACCTACACCAAAGAAGACCATGGTGCATCATTCAGGGGCAGGATCGTACAGATCCACGAGAACGGCACATTCACCCCGTTGACCAACTTCTTCACACCCGGTAAGGACAAGATCCAGATTCTCAAATAGCAAAGGACAGGTAGTGAGGGCATTTCGAGGGCATCCACGAATATTCTCCGCTGAGAAAATGGCGAGGAGACAGGCCGAGCTTGAGGTGAAAGGCCTGTCTCTTTCCTTCGGCGGCATCCACGCAGTTAAAAATGTGGACCTGTATGTACACACGGGAGAGCTGGTGGCCGTCATCGGGCCTAACGGCGCAGGCAAGACAAGCCTTCTGAACTGCATTACCGGGTTCTACAAGGCCACCTCGGGTGACATCATCTTCAATGGCAGAAGCATTGTGCATATGCACGCCCACAAGCTTACGTCGCTTGGTATCGGAAGGACCTTTCAGAACATCGAACTCTTTCCGGGCATGACGGTTCTCCAGAACATGCTGCTCGCCCGCCATTCCCGTTCGTCTTACAACTTCGGCCTTGCATGCCTGTATTCCCCCTCGGTCAAAAAGGAAGAGATCAGGCACCATGAGATCCTGGAAGAGATAATCGACTTCCTCGAGATTCAATCCATCCGCAAGGAGCTCGTCGGCTCCCTGCCCTATGGATTGCGCAAACGTGTTGAACTAGGCAGGGCGCTGGCATTGGAACCGAGCCTGCTCGTGCTCGATGAACCATTTGCCGGCATGACCCTGGAAGAGAAAGAAGACATGGTCCGCTTCCTTCTGGAGCTGCACGACGGATGGGGCCAGACCATGATCCTGGTGGAACACGACATGTCGATTGTCATGAGTATCTCCGAGCGGGTCATCGTGCTCAATTTCGGGGAGAAGCTGGCCGAAGGACTGCCTGATGAAATCCAGGACCATCCCGAGGTCATCAAGGCCTATCTCGGAGATACCTCCGACCTGGGATTAAGCAGACAGGATTGTGTATAGGGACATACCATGAGCCGCAGGGGGAATTCATTCAAAAAGATAGACACAGGGCACCTTGATGCCCTGAGCGGCTGCACCCTTCCCCAGATACTTGCCAGGCAAACCGAGCTTTTCGGAGATTCTCACATCGCAATCCGCGAGAAGGCCTATGGTATCTGGCAGACTTATACCTGGGGAGACTACCTGAATTACGTGAAATACACCGGCCTCGGGCTCAAGGCATTGGGGCTAGGACGTCATGACCATGTGGGCATCATCTTGAACAATCACCCCGAGTGGCTGTTTACCCAGCTTGGCTCCCAGTCTTTCGGTGCTGTTACCCTAAACCTCTTCACCTCGGCTATAGCAAGCGAACTGGTCTCTGCATTGAACCGCATACAGGCTGGCTTTGTCATTGTCCAGGACCAGGAACAGGTGGACAAGCTCCTGGAGCAGCAGGGTAAAATCCCCCACATCAAAGGCATTATCTATGTGGACCCGACGGGCATGAGGGGCTATGCCCAAAACAAGCTTCTCATGAGCTTCAAGGACCTCCTGGATCTCGGCAGAAAACACGAGGTCAGGCACCCTGGTCTTTTCGTGGAAGAGCTATCCAAGGGCAAGGTCGGGGATGTGGCACATATGATTTTAACATCGGGCACCACAGGCATCGCCAAGCTCGCCATGCTCAGCCACAAGAACTATGCGGATATGGGCAGGAAATGGGTCGAATCTTCCCCTGTCGGCATCGGCGCCAACTGGCTCTCGATGACTCCGCCGGCCTGGATCGTGGATCAGATGTGGGGCTTCGGCACGGCCCTCATGGGAGGCATGACCATGAACTTCCCGGAGACCCCTGAAACCGTAACTGCAGACTTTCGCGAGATCGGACCGGGCGTACTCATTTCCTCATCACGTTTCTGGGAGGACCTGGCATCCAAAATCCGTGTCAAGATCGATGATGCCGGTCGGATCAACCGGGCACTCTTTGCTTTGGCAGAGCGCATCGGCTTCGCCTATATCGCCCGGAAATCGTCGAAAAAACCCGTAGCCACAGGCCTGAGGTTACTGAACACCCTGGCAAAGGCCCTGGTGTTCAACCCCCTGATGGACCGGGTCGGATGCTCGCAGTTCATAGGTGCATACACCGGGGGCCATCCCATCAGCCCTGATGTGATACGGTTCTTCAGGACCTGCGGGTTGAACCTCAAGCAGTGCTACGGCCTCACCGAGACCTGCGGCATCTTTCAGGTACAGCCCGATGATGAGGTGAAGCCGGAAACCGTAGGCAAACCACTTCCCGGCACACAGGTGAAGATCTCCAAGGACCAGGAGGTCATGGTCCTGAGCCAGTCGGTATTCTCCGGGTACTACAACGACTATGAATCCACGGAGAAGGCATTTAAAGACGGCTGGTTCCTCACGGGGGACGCCGGATACATCGATGATGACTCTCACCTGGTCATCATCGGAAGGAAACAGGACATCATCCGTGACAAGGAAGGCAATGCCTTTTCTCCCGACTTCATCGAGACGAGGCTGAAATTCTCTCTCTATATAAAGGAAGCGGTCATCTTCGGAGAGGGCCGGCCTTTCATTACCGCTCTCGTCAATATCGACCAGGGCAATGTCGGCAACTGGGCCGAAGACCGCCTGATCCCGTACACCACCTATACCGACCTCTCCCAGCGGCAAGAGGTGGAGCAACTGATCCTCGCCGAGGTGAAGAAGGTAAACACCGAGCTGCCGGGGCCCATGAAGATCAGGCGGTTCATCCTGCTCTACAAGCTGCTGGATGCCGATGACGAAGAGCTGACCCGCACCGGCAAGGTGAGGAGACGGTTCGTCTATGGTCTCTATTTGCCCATGATCGAGGCCATGTACTCGGGCCTCAAGGAGCTTCCGGTAAAAGGGAAAGTGCGCTACCGTGACGGTCAGGTCGGTATGATCGAAACCACGGCCAGGGTGATCGCGGTAAGCTGAAGCAAAGGCAAAAGGGGGCCCATATGGAATTCTTCTTACAACTTCTCATCAACGGCCTGAGCATAGGGCTTCTCTACGGGCTTTCCGCCCTGGGCTTTGTCATGATCTTCAAGTCGTCATCGGTGCTGAATTTCGCCCATGGCCAGCTTCTTGCCACAGGCGCATTTCTTTTTCTGGTCCTGGTTTCCTGGGCAAAGGTCCCGGTGATCCTTGCCTTTGTCATCACCCTTGCAGGCAGCTTTGTTCTCGGATTCGTGGTGGAGCGCATCTTCCTGAGGCCATTGATCGGCGAGTCCCTCATCTTTGTCATCATGCTCACCGTGGGTCTTGCATCCATGTTCAAGGGGCTGCTCCTCTTCTTCTTCGGCGGAAACCTCCAGACCTATCCCGATTTCCTGCCGAACAGCCTCGCCATCACCATGGGCACCATCTACATACCGCCTGTTTATGTGGCTTCCTCGCTCCTAGGTGGTATTTTCCTGCTGCTCTTCGGTCTCTTCTTCAAATATTCCCCCCAGGGTATCTACATGCGGTCAGTGGCCGACAACCAGACTGCGGCCCTGTCACTGGGAGTCCACGTAAAAAAAGTATTCGCCCTCTCCTGGGCCATAGCCGCCATGGTGGCAGGGATGAGCGGCATCGTGCTGGGGATCATCAACGGCATCAATGTCCATGAGATAAGCTCCATAGGACTGAAGGTTTTCCCGGTGGTCATCCTGGGGGGACTTGACAGCATCGGCGGTGCCATCATCGGCGGGATCATCATCGGGTTGCTGGAAACGTTTACCTCCGGATACATCTCCCCGTCGCTGCGTGACGTGATCCCCTACATCGTCCTGGTGCTCATCCTGCTCGTGAAGCCGTACGGCCTCTTCGGGCTTGTCGAGATCGAGAGGGTGTAGGGATGAGGAACCTGCAATTTCACCCGTGCGGTAACTACAAGGAGCACTACGGCGACGAACTCACACTATTCGAGACGGACTTCGGACGGATATGGACCTGCATAGGACTGGCATTGCTCTTCTGTGTCGTACCGTTTATCAGCACGCCATACTTTCTCTATGTCCTGAACATCACCGGCATCACGGCCATCGCCGCCCTTGGCCTTAACATCCTTGTTGGGTTCACCGGTCAGATTTCGCTGGGCCATGGGGCTTTCTTCGGCGTCGGCGCCTATGCAGGAGCCATTCTTGCCACGACTGCAGGGGTTCCCTTCTGGGTTGCCGTGCCCGCTGCCGGTCTCATCACAGCATTTGTGGGCATGATCTTCGGCATACCCTCTGGCAGGCTCAAAGGCCTGTACCTGACCATCGCTACCCTGGCCGGTCAGTTCATCATCGAGTACATCCTGGTCCACTGGGATAGCCTCACCAAGGGGACCATGGGCATCATGCTGCCTACTGCATCTTTGTTCGGGTTTGCCGTCAATTCCGACAGGAGATTCTTCTATGTGATCTTTGCAAGCCTGGTGGGTACTACGCTTGTTGCATCGAATCTCATGCGGACACGGTACGGCAGGGCCTTCATCGCCATCAGGGACAACGACCGGGCGGCTGAGGGCATGGGCATCCCCATTTTTTTCTATAAGCTCCTCTCCTTTGCCATAAGCTCGTTCTATGCAGGTTTCGCAGGTGCTTTGTGGGCATACTACATGAAGAGCATATCAACCGAGCCGTTCACGCTGGGACTGTCGGTTGAATATATAGCCATGGTCATCATCGGCGGACTCGGCAGCATACCTGGCTCCATCTTCGGTGCGGTGTTCATTACGGGCCTCAATGAGATCCTGCGATTTGCAACGGATGCCATGATGAACATCGGGGCACTGCACAGCTTTAGTCTTAACATGGCCTCCTTGCGCGAGTTTGCCTTCGGGCTGGCGATCGTACTGTTTATCCTCTTCGAGCCCAAGGGGCTTGCAGAACTATGGAGGATCGTACGATCCTCTTTCAGGCTATGGCCGTTCTCCTACTGAGGGTCATGTATGGAAGCAATGAATACCGACACCCTGCTTGAACTCAACAACATAAGCGTTGTCTATTCCGATGTCATCCAGGTGTTAAAAGGGGTTTCGCTGAAGGTCCCGCGCAACCGCATCATATCCCTTTTAGGAAGTAACGGGGCGGGAAAGACCACGACACTCAAGGCCATATCCGGCCTCCTGAAGCCGGAAAACGGCAAGGTGACGGACGGAAATATCACCTATGACGGCAACCATGTCCAGAACCTCTCCCCCGAAGAAATCACCCGTCTCGGCATCATCCAGGTTCTTGAAGGCAGACAACCTTTCAAGTACCTTACCATTGAAGAGAATTTGAAGGTGGGTACGGCCACAAGGTGGACCAAGCCCTATAAAAAGGACCTCGATATGGTCTACAGTTACTTCCCTGCCCTGGTAAAGAGGAGGAAGACTCTTGCCGGGTACTGCAGTGGCGGCGAGCTCCAGATGGTTGTCATGGGAAGGGCGCTCATGGCCCACCCGCAGTTGCTCCTCCTGGACGAGCCATCACTCGGGCTGGCACCGCTAGTGGTAAAGGAAATCTTCAGGATCATCAGGCGCATCAATGAGGAGCAGGGTACAACGATCGTCCTGGTGGAGCAGAATGCCAACATGGCCCTGCAGATCGCCCACTACGGTTATGTCATGGAAAACGGGCGTGTCGTGATGGAAGGTGAGGCCGATCAATTGAAGGAAAATCCGGATGTCAAGGAATTCTACTTGGGTGTGAGCGCAGGTGGTGCGGCAAGGTCTTATCGAGACGTAAAATCGTATAAACGGAGAAAGAGGTGGTTGTAGGAAAGTGGTGAGTGAAAGGTGTGATGAGAGGAGGATTTGCATGAATCATTATTATGACAATCTTGAGACCATGAACCGCAGCGAGCGGGATGTCTACCAAAATAAAAGACTCGCTGAGATGGTAAGCCTTGGGTTTGAACGTTCACCAAAGCTTCGTTCGATCTTCCAGGATCGCGGCCTGAAGCCCTTGGACATCCGGTCGACAGATGATCTCGTGAATCTTCCCGTAGTCTCACGCGAGCAGATCGTAGGGATTGAGGCACAAGACCCGCCATTCGGCGGTCTGGCAGACCCGAATGCCGAGATCGAACGCATATTCATCTCACCGGGACCGGTATACGAACCCCACCTCGGATCGGATGACCCGCTGTGGGCAAGGGCCTATAAGGCAGCAGGATTCAAGAGAGGCGATATCGTCTTGAATGCCTTTTCATACCACATGGTGGCGGCAGGGCTCACCTTCCACGGAGGCCTTAACAAGATCGGCGCGACCGTAGTACCTTCAGGAACATCGCCTACCCAGCAGCAGGTACAGCTCATCAAAGACTTGAACATAACAGGTTACACAGGGACACCGAGCTTTCTCATGTCGATCATCGACAAGTCTTTTGAAATGGGGTTCGACTTCCCAAAAGACTTCAAGCTCAAGAGGGCCAGCTTCGCTGCCGAGCCGCTACAGCCATCGCTGAGGCAACGCTTTGAGAGTGAATACGGCATAGATACCTACCAGATGTACGGCGCCACTGAAGTGGGGGACGTGGCCTATGAATGTTCTGAGAAGAAGGGCTGGCACATCTGCGAAGAGGTGATCGTTGAGGTAGTCGATCCGGCAACCGGCAGACATGTAAATCCCGGCGAGCTGGGCGAGGTGGTGGTGACTCGGTTGAACCATATCTTCTTCCTGCTGCGATTCGGCACCGGCGACCTCTCAAGCATCACCGAGGAAGTTTGTCCATGTGGGAGGACAAGTTTAAGGCTTTCGGGCATTGCGGGCCGGGTGGGAGACGCTGTTAAGGTTCGGGGCATGTTTGTGGCGCCTAGCCAGGTTAAGAGGGTGAGCGAGAAATTCCCTGGCATAGGCATACAGCTCGTCATCAACAGGGCGGGCCACAGGGACATGCTAACCGTAAGGCTGGACACCAAGGAAACCGCTGTCAATAGAGAGATCCTCAAGACAAACTTTGAGAAGGTATTCCAGGAGATATGCACGGTCAAAGCGGACACGGTTGAATTTCTGGAACCCGGGTCTTTGAACGAAGAGGCAAAACTGATTGTGGATGAGAGAAACTGGAAATAGATCAGTGTTCTTCTTTTGAGTTCTTCAGAGTCTCTTAATCTTTATTGTTTGATCTCTGCATTTGTTTCCAGGGTGCTTGTGCTTGTGAGAAGGAAATCCTTCGAAGTCGTGTAATGATGGAGAACGCTGTTTTGCAGGAGAATCAGGTTGCACTTATTATATAATTCGTTCATGATCAGCACAGACATCTTTTTCCCGGCCTGTTTTGCTTCTTCCCTGAAATCTGCAATCAATTCCATCATTTCAAGAATGGCAATCTCTTGATAATCGCACAATCTTTTCCAGTATTGTTGCTTTATCATGGGGCACCCTTTAAGTTGAGATAAACATAATAATGTATTGTAAGGAATGGACTGTCTATAATGAAAGAAGGCTTATTTATTAGTGATTGATTATAACTAATGAAGTAAGGGCTAAATGCTGTCTATCCTAAGGTATGCAAGTATGATCTTAAATTTATCTTATTGTTTTTCAAACCCGTCTTCATGCGGATTTTATACCGATAGGTGTGAACCGTATTGAGAGAAATGCTCAATATCTCTGCGATCTCCTTTGAGCTTTTGCCTTCTTTAATCAACGACGCAACTTGGATCTCATGGGGGGTGAAACCTATGTACTGCGAAGAAAGATTCCTGATAAAGGGCGAGATGATATCACCCAGGAGAGATTTAAGCATGGATAGAGCCCGCATCTGACTTTCGGTAAGTCCTGAGCTCTCAAGCCTTTCGATATAAGGCAGCACGGATGTTTTTATATTCGAGATGATGTTCGTCTCCATAGCTATCTTGTCCTCTTCCCTTTGTTTGAGGAGGACTTTCAGGGCGGAATTCATTTCCTCGAGTTCCCTTCTGCCCTTTCCCAGTTCAACCTCCCTTGATCTCAATACCATTTCACTCGCTTTTCTTGCTTCGTTCTCGATTTTCATCTGATCATAAGCCTTGGTGAGTTCGGCTGTCCTCTCTCTGATGAGCCCTTCCAGCTGATCCTTGTGCTTTTTCAGCTCC
>DATKLV010000141.1:0-10271 GCA_035542255.1 Desulfomonilia bacterium
AGATGTCTCCTGCGTCGTGTACCGGGAGCACGGCTTCTGGCCCGAATGGGTGAAGAGGTCGAGCGGCACTCCGGGTTACTGGCTGGGCAAGCGCTACACGAGATACAACTACCTCGCCAAGGATATAGACGGTAACATCCATGTCCTCCAGAGCCTCAGGCCGAATGAAACCGATGTTGACGATACCGGTATTATAGTAGAAGGCGGCACTACCCTCATGTACCCCGCTGATCCGAAGGAAAACCAGCCGGTATATCAGGGATATGTCATAAAAACCAGCACGGACACAAGTACGGGTAAACCGCTTGCAAAAGTATCAGGCTGTACCGCTTTTCTACGAACCATAAAATATGGCCTGGATAGTGATACACTTGCCGATATCACCGAGTATGTGCAACCCGGATGGGGACCGGTGGAGACGGACTACAAATGGCACGACGCGAGCGATTATTACACTATTCCACCTGATACCACCACCATCTATTCCGATGCTTCTGGTATAAATGGTTATTTCAAAAATCCAACCACCTTTACCTTCGGGAGTGCACCGAACTATATCCCCAGCGATGTTGTCCTCCACGGGTATACCTTTTCCGATGACAGCGCCAATATCTGGGAGAACCCGTATTTCGGAGCGTATACTGCCAGCACTATCACCACCTATGCAAAGATACTCTACGGGTACGGTGACTTCAAGAGCTATGACACCGGAATATATTTCGACTCATTCTCGACGGTCGACAGCGTCAACTGCGTAGTACTGCGGGTACACGGGTACAAACCAACGGCAACTACCACAACCGATTCTACAACAGGGCAGAGTACTACGACATTCACTTTTGAACCGTATACGGAATACGATTATTATGCCAAGGACTCGAACGGGAACATCCACCTCCTCAGGAGTATAAACGGGAGTGACGATTTCGGTGTCGATGCTATCACGGCAAACGGCGGCACCACCCTCATGTATCCCAGCCATCCTGCGGCGAACCAGCTTGTGTACGACGGCATGGTCGTCAGCACGAATGAAACCATAGGCACTTTCACCGGCTGCATGAGCATCCGCAGGGGTGCAAGCCCGACGGTTACCTTTGATTATTACCAGGCCGATTCCGGTCTTGTCACAACCGTATACAACTGGGGTGAAACATCGAACGGAATTTCCCTTGATCAAACCCCCAGCCTGGACACGCTGCCCACGACAGGCGGGACCGACGCGGGGACCCAAGGCAGCACCACGAGCAGCTCGACTCCAAAGAAAGATAACTCACCGCAGTGGTACGAGTGTTTCATCGACGCCTCTGCGCATGACAGTCCTTCAGCGGCACAGGGTATGATGTTCTTAGTCATCCTTGGTGCATTGATGTCACTGAGAGCAGTCCTCCCGGTAACTCGAAAATAGCATCAGCCGCATGGATCACACGAGCCGGTGCAGGCGATCATGCCTGTCCCGGCTTTTCTGTTATCAGGGAATGCCAAGAAACAACCCCTTTGCCGGATGCTCTTCTCTACACTGTAAAGGGGCAGGCATCCCATTTTTCTCTTGATGAGAACTCTGCATTTATACTATCGTTTGTCAGCTGAACATCGAGCAAACAGTATCTGACAAGAGGGAGATTTCTCATGGCGAAAAAGTATGTTTATCTCTTTGGAGGAAGGGGAACCAAGGCTGAGGGCAATGCTGACATGAAGGCAAGCCTGGGGGGAAAGGGGGCCAATCTCGCTGAAATGACCAACCTCGGAATACCGGTGCCGCCCGGGTTCACCATCTCGACCGAGATGTGCGCCGTATATTATGAAACGCACGGTCTGCCCAAGGATTTAAAGACCCAGGTCAAAGAAGCCATCAGGAAGGTGGAGAGGGCCATGGGGCTCGGTTTCGGCGATGCCGAAGCACCGTTGCTCTTTTCCGTTCGCTCCGGCGCCAGGGCATCCATGCCGGGCATGATGGATACCATACTGAATCTCGGCATCAACGACGAGACCGTACACGGCCTCATCAAGATGAGCGGCAATGAGCGCTTCGCGTGGGACTGCTACCGGCGCTTCATCCAGATGTACTCTGACGTGGTCATGGGTGCCGATTCTGCCGAGCTCGAGGAGGAACTTGAGAAGATCAAGAAGAAAAAGGGTGTCAAGCTTGATACCGAGCTCGACGAGAAAGACCTGAAAAAACTCGTGTCTACCTTGAAGGACAAGGTGAAGAAGCTCGCCGGCAAGGAGCTGCCCTCTGACCCCATGGAGCAGGTCTGGGGAGGGATCGAGGCGGTGTTCAAATCCTGGGACACACCCCGCGCCATCACCTACAGGAAGCTCAACAACATCCCTGACGACTGGGGAACCGCCGTAAACGTGCAGGCCATGGTATTCGGCAACATGGGCGAAGGATCCGCAACGGGTGTGGCGTTCACACGCGACCCCGCCACCGGCGAGCATGTTTTTTACGGCGAATACCTGAAAAACGCCCAGGGTGAAGACGTGGTGGCAGGCATCCGCACTCCCCAGCCCATCAACATCAAGGGCAAGAGGAGCAAGTCGGATGTGTCCATGGAAGAGGCCCTTCCTGAGCAATACGACCAGCTCGTGGATATCTATGAGAGCCTGGAAAAACACTACCGGGACATGCAGGACATCGAGTTCACCATCCAGGAAGGAAATCTCTGGATGCTTCAGACACGAACCGGGAAGCGCACAGCCGCTGCCGCAGTACAGATTGCAGTCGACATGGTCTGCGAAGGCCTCATCCCTAAGAAGGAGGCAGTACTGCGGGTCAGTCCCGAGCAGATTGACCAGCTTCTTCACCCCCAGATCGACCCCAAGGCCAAGAAGAAGATCATCGGTAAAGGTCTTCCTGCATCTCCCGGCGCTGCAGTCGGCAGGGTTGTCTTCTCTGCCGAGGATGCCGAGGCCGAGGTGAAGAAGGGCAAGAAGGTCATCCTGGTCCGTCTGGAGACCTCCCCTGAAGACATCCACGGCATGAACGTGGCCCAAGGCATCCTTACCGCCAGGGGAGGAATGACCTCGCATGCAGCAGTCGTTGCCCGCGGTATGGGCAAGTGCTGCGTATCAGGTGTACAGGACCTGGTGGTAGACTATGCCAAGCAGAAATTCACCCTCGGTCAAGAGGTTGTTAAAAAGGGTGACTTCATCTCACTCGACGGCACCAAGGGCGAGGTCATCCTCGGTGAGTGCAAGACAACGCCACCCTCACTCTCAGGGGCATTCGGAACCATCATGAAGTGGGCTGACGAATACCGCAAGCTCGGCGTGCGGACGAACGCCGACACGCCTAAAGACGCACAGGTGGCCCGTGAGTTCGGAGCCGAGGGAATCGGCCTCTGCAGGACCGAGCACATGTTCTTCGAGGCGGACAGAATCCTGGCGGTACGTGAGATGATCCTGGCCAATGACGAGAAAGGTCGCAGGAAGGCCCTCGACAAGATCAAACCCATGCAGAAAGGTGATTTCAAGGAGATCTTCAGGGTTATGGACGGTCTTCCGGTCACCATCCGTCTCCTGGACCCCCCGCTGCACGAGTTCCTGCCCAATACCGACGCCGAGATCGCCGAGGTTGCCAAGGCGCTCAAGACACCTGCTGCCGAGGTCAAGGCCAAGAGGGATTCCCTCCACGAGGCCAACCCCATGCTTGGTCACCGGGGCTGCAGGCTCGGCATAACGTTCCCAGAGATCTACGAGATGCAGGTGAGGGCCATTGTCGAGGCTGCCTGTGAAGTAAAGAAAGAGAAGATCGTTGTCGAGCCCGAGATCATGATCCCTCTGGTCGGCCATGTGAAAGAGCTGGAAGCACTGAGGACCATGACCGTCGAGGTTGCCGACGAGATCATCAAGTCCTACGGTGTGAAGCTCGAATACATGGTCGGAACCATGATCGAGCTGCCCAGGGCTGCTGTCACCGCGGATGAGATCGCCGAACAGGCGGACTTCTTCTCATTCGGCACCAATGACCTGACGCAGACCACCTTCGGCCTGTCCCGCGATGATGCCGGAAAGTTCCTGCCGGTGTACGTTGATAAGAAGATCCTCCTCAAAGATCCTTTCCAGGCTCTCGATCAGGACGGAGTGGGCGAGCTCGTGCGCATCGGCATCGAAAAAGGGAGAACGACACGTAAGAAGCTCAAGGTGGGCATCTGCGGAGAACACGGCGGAGAGCCGTCATCCATTGAGTTCTGCCATAAGGTGGGGATGAACTACGTGAGCTGCTCACCTTACCGTGTGCCCATCGCACGGCTTGCAGCAGCCCATGCGGCGATGAAGGACGAAAAGAAAAAGAAGTGATCATCACCTTTGAAGGAGGAGAAGGCTCCGGCAAGACCACCAATGCCGCCCGGCTCTGCACCTATCTGACCAGTTTAGGGCTGCCGTGGCTCTCATTCAGAGAGCCCGGCGGCTCTGATTATTCCGAGGAGGCACGAAGGCTCTTTCTGAATCACGAGATGGATGTCATGGCCGAACTCCTCCTGATACTCTCCTCGCGAAGACAGAACATTACCGAGATAGTCGAGCCGGGCCTTGCAGCCGGCAAGATACTCGTCATCGATCGTTTCATAGACTCTACGCTGGTTTACCAGGGCATTCTAGGCGGTCTCGGCCCTGATTTGGCTGAAACGATCATGAAACAAACTCTGACATGGATAGAGCCGGACCTGACCTTTGTCATGGATGTGGACCCCCATCTGGGCCTGTCTCGGATCAGGCCCGGCGACAGGTTTGAGCGCAGAGGAATGGACTTTCACCGGGGGCTCAGGGAAGCCTTTCTGCAGATCGCGGTGGGTGAGCGTCATCGCATCATAGATACCAGCCTCAGACGCGAGGTCGTACAGGAAGCTATCATCCATGAGGTGGACGGACTTCTTGCACACATTCCCCGGTCTCAATAACACAACCGAGGCAGAAAACTTCTTGTATATTTCCCGGCATCTCGTCTATGATACACCAAAAGGATGAAACGGACGGGAATTGAAAATCATCTAATGAATAATCACCCGTGGTCTCGGGTAAAAGGAGGCGGGATAATGCGAAATTTTGCCTATGGAATCATTATCATACTTGCTCTGGCCTTTCTCACGGAAGGCTGCACGACGGATCCGTTCACCGGTGAGCAGAAGATGAGCAAGACTGGATGGGGGAGCATCATCGGTGCTGCAGGAGGCGCGGCGGTGGGTGCTGCAGTGAGCAAGAATCACCGTAAAGGCGCACTCATCGGTGCTGGTGTCGGGGCGCTATCGGGCGGCGCAGTGGGTTACTATATGGATCAGCAGGAGGCCAAGCTCCGCCAGAGGCTCCAGGGCACGGGCGTGAGCGTCACAAGGCAGGGTGAGAACATCATTCTCAACATGCCCGGCAACATCACTTTCCAGACGAACAGCTCCGACATCAATGCGAACTTCTACAATGTCCTCAACTCGGTGGTTCTCGTGTTGAATGAATACAATAAAACACTCATCGACGTCATGGGTTACACCGACAGCACCGGGAGCGATGCCATCAACCAGCCGCTCTCAGAGCGCAGGGCAGCGAGTGTGGGGAACTACCTGATCGCCCAGGGTATCGATGCACGTCGTGTCGCAACCCAGGGATTCGGCAAGTCTCGCCCCATTGCGAGCAATGACACACCCGAGGGACGTGCCCAGAACAGGCGTGTTGAACTCCAGCTCAGCCCTCTCACACAGAATTGATCAGTAATCGGTATAAGTGAGCAGTAATTCCATTTCTAAATCAAGATGACATCGAGGAGGCAAGGAAGAGGCGACGCAGGTGTACATTTTTAGTACTCCGAGGAGCCGATAACGCAGACGACAAATATGCCGCTTGATTTAGAATTGGAGTAAGCTGTGATCAGAACTGATCGGCGAACGATCAGGGATGAGGTATTTAGGCGCGGAATTATTCTTTACGCTTATAATTTCCGCTCCTGCCCCCCGACTTCTCTTCAAGCCGTATTTCAGAGATGATCATGTTTTTGTCAACAGCCTTCACCATATCGTAGATGGTTAGCAGGGTTACTGTCACTGCATGCAGGGCTTCCATCTCCACACCGGTCTTCCCTGAAACCTTGACCACTGCTTCAGCCTTTATGGATGAAGCCGCCTTGTCCGGATGGAATTCAATGCCAATATGCTCGATGGACAGCGGATGGCATAACGGGATGATATTACAGGTATTCTTTGCAGCCATGATGCCTGCCACCTTTGCCGTTGCCAGGACATTGCCTTTCTTGACGGTATTCGTCATGACGGCTGCAAAGGCTTCGGCGCTCATGTGTATGGTACCCGTGGCCAGGGCTACTCGACGGGTCACGGTCTTTTCACCCACATCCACCATGGATATAAGGCCCTTTTTATCGAGATGGGTCAGGGCCATGATGACAGCCTAGTCATCTTTCTTTGTTGAATCGGCAGCTGCCGGGGCAGGTTCAGGGGACGACTCCGTTGAGCCTTTACTTTCCATAGTGCTCCCGGACGAACCCTTTTTGGCATAGTCCGTGAGGTACCAGCCCGACCCCTTGAGTTGGAATGAGGACCTGGAGATGAGCCTCTTAACGGCACCGCCGCAGGACGGGCACTTCTTCAGCGGCGAGTCGCTGAATTTCTGCATGGCTTCAAATTCAGCGGCACATTTCAAACACTTATATTCATAGATAGGCACGAACAAACCTCCCTTGGTCGTTTACGATGTGTTCGTTATATAGTGGTGCAGCTTCCACCTTGTCAAGGATGGTGAGCACCTGTTTCAATCCTGTTACGGGATTCTTGGTGAAAAAGAGTCGGGTCAGGGCATCCACCACGACCTCTTCATCACGAGGGTCTCCATAAAAGTCAGCCTTGCCGGTGGTAAATCGGTGTATATGCAAAAATTCATGGGTCATGATGAAGGTAAGGAACGAGAGCAGGTCTACAGTAGGATTCTTTCGGATAAAGCCCAATATCTCCTCGTCCTGCAGACACACCCTGTAATGGTTCGGGATGGCGGCTTTCATAGGCTCTACCATGAGGAGCTGAGAAAAAACGCCTCCCTTTGGTCCATTCTCTTTGAATTCAGCAAGGGTCTGAATGTCGTACACGCCATTTACGGACCAGCTCAATTCCTTGCGGACGATGCGCTCGGCAAGATCCGATCCAAAGAGCAGGACATTCCTGTGTTCGGGCATGAAATAAGCCATATACAAATATTCTAGTCACTTACCGTATAAATTGCAAGGCCTTCACACATCCCTGCCCACTGCATTCGCGATGCGCTTGATGCCCTCCATGACCTTCCGGAACTCCGCTGGCCTGAGAGACTGTGGGCCGTCGGACAATGCCTCTTCGGGCTTGGGATGGACCTCGATCATGAGGCCGTCCGCCCCTGCTGCAATGGCCGCATACGACATGGACTCCACATAACGGGCGTGCCCGGTACCATGTGACGGGTCTACGATGACAGGGAGGTGTGTCTTCTCTTTGAGGACAGGCACGGCAGACAGGTCGAGTGTGTTGCGGGTCGCTGTCTCGAAGGTCCGTATCCCGCGCTCGCAGAGTATCACCTGGCTGTTGCCTCCTGCCAGGACATACTCTGCCGACATGATGAACTCCTCGATGGTCGTGGACATGCCCCTCTTCAGCAGGACCGGTTTTTTTGTCTTGCCCACTTCCTTGAGCAGCTGGAAGTTCTGGATGTTCCTTGCGCCGATCTGAAGACAGTCGGCATTCTCCAGGATAACCTCTATGCTTGCGATATCCATAACCTCGGTCACCACCGGTATCCCGTATTTCTCTCTCGCCATGGACAACAGCAGGAGGCCGTCGTTTTTCAAACCCTGGAATGCATAGGGAGAAGTCCTCGGTTTGAAGGCACCGCCCCTGAGCGCATGGCCGCCGCTCTCCTTGATGGATTTGGCAACCTCCATAATCTGTTCCCTGGATTCGACCGCACAGGGACCTGCAATGACGGCTATATCGTGGTTGCCCACCTTGACACCCATACCGAGGTCCACAATGGTGGGCTCTGATTTAGTCTCCCGGGAAGCGAGCTTGTACGGGGTCAGGATGCGTATCACCTTCTCGACACCCGGCTGGGCTTCGAGACAGGTGAGCCGTTCCTTGCCCCTCTCGTCTCCTATGGCACCGAAGACTACCCGCTCCGCCCCTATGCTTTCATGAACCCTGTACCCGAACGACTCGATGAGAGTCTTGACATGGTCGATCTGTTCTTGAGTGGCATTCTTTTTCATAGAAATGATCACACGAGCCTCCTTTACTGGTAATATGCCGTGTGTGTCACTTCCCAGGACCACAAATGAAAAGGCCGTGGGAAGGTGGACCACCCACGGCCTTTGTGTTCGTTTATGAACAGCTCAGCCCACAGGCGGCCACTTCCTAAACCAGAAATAATAATAGCCGAAAAAGGTGTGTGCTGATGCTGTAATCATACAGCACCTATGGCATAATTCTCAGGAAAGGGCAAGTGGAAAAATGGCATTAATAGTGATGAGTGGATAGTGGTGACTGGTCAGTGGTGAGTGGATAGTTTATGGAAAAGGCCTTCACATTACCTTTCACTCACCACTATCTCTTTCATGGTTCCATTGACAGCCGTTCCCCCTTCTGATATCAAACCGTTACCCTGCTGCGGATTCAAGGGAACCCGGTGTAATTCCGGGGTGGGGCCGCCGCTGTGAACGGGGAGGGCAGGCCGCTTAATGCCACTGCATATGCGGGAAGGCAAGGCCGACCATCTGATCCGTGAGCCAGAAGACCTATCCGTGGTACGGACTACACCTGCGTGCCTGGGTGGAGACTCCAAGGGAATATTCCATGGAGGTGTCCCTATGGATCATCGAATCGTAAAACTTCTCATTGTTATACTCTCAGCAGCCCTGTTGTTCTTTAACAGCCCCATCCGTGCAGCCTCGGACATCGTCATTGTTGTCACACCCACGATGGAGAAGAAAGTCCAGGGCTCCCTAGCGGAGAAGGCACCCACATCGTTCTCGGATATTATCACACCTGGCCCCGAGGTTTCGGGGCTCGTCGACACCCAGGAGGCGTTACGCAAGGCATCTTCCATAGATCTCTCAGATTATGGCGGAGCCCAGACATCACCGGTGATGCTCAGAGGCTCCGACTTCCAGCAGACCCTCATCACGCTTGACGGTATACCCATGAACCCGGTTACCGGCGATATCGTTGACATATCCCGGTTCATGCTGCCGGATCTGGATCAGGTCGAGATCATCAAAGGCAGCAATAGCGCCGAGTTCGGCATGGCGGCCATGGGCGGGGTCATCAATCTTGTCACTAAGAATCCGGCAATGGTCGATGAATACGACTTTACGGCATCACAGGGTACCTACGACTACGGACTCTATCACGGGCACATAAGCACCCATGCCGGTGGTGTGGGTATATTGGCAAACCTCACCCATGCCTTCGCTGATAACGGTTTCCGCTATGAGCGTGACGATAAGACATGGACCCGCCGGGAGAATAACGGCACTAACAACACCACGGGTCTTATGAAGGCCTTATTCAATGTGCAGGGCTGGCAGACCTCTCTCATGGGGAACTTCATCGACCAGCAGAGTGGTTCACCAGGCAGTGAAGGGACGGCAGGCATCATAACGCCCCATGATAAGGTCAACTTCAGCCAGGACACCTTCCTGATGGAAACCCAGAAGCCCCTCTCCGACGACCAGCTGCTCGATATGCGTGTATGGATGGTAACTAACAGGACCCATAACCAAAGCGACATGTTCGGAAACAGCATAACACAGCTCGTGGATAAAAACTTCTCGGCCGCCTACACGAAAAAGCTCGGGATCTTCACCCTGACACCAGGGGTCCAGTATCTCTTGGAAAGGATGAACAGCAAGGACTTCGGCATTCACAGCCGCAGCACCGCATCGGGCAACTTCTCTGCGGATATCGATATCAAGCCCGTAATCCTGGATCTCGCCGGCAGGTACGATCACAGTTACTCTTTCAAGGACAGATGGTCCTACCATGCCGGTGCCGCATGGAACATAATCGATCATGTACAGCTCAAGACCAATGCCGGAACCGGGTACCTCGAACCGACTATGGGCCAGCTCTACGCTCCATCGACCTTTTTCACTTTTATAAGGAATCCCGATCTCAAACCCGAAAGTTCCTTCAGCTGGGATATCGGCCCTTCTGTTTCCCTGAATACCTGCGGCTTCAGCGTAGACTATTTCATCACTGCGTTTAGGGACCTCATCAAGATGGATTTCCCTGCACCGAACTCATTCA
>DATKLV010000142.1:0-7950 GCA_035542255.1 Desulfomonilia bacterium
GTTATCCTGACCTTTTCAATGCCCCTTTTAGTACATATTGCAAGGATACGATGAATCTCCTCATAGGTCATGATCTGTTCATGGGGCACCCACTGAACGCCGCTTTCCGGCATGCAGTACCTGCACCGTAAATTGCAACGGTCTGTAACGGAAATCCGTACATACCTGATGCGTCTATTGTGCAGATCTACAAGGGGTCTCATCCGGGTCTCACCTCCCTCGGCTACCCTCAAGCTTTAAGAGGATTTCCTTCAAGTGGATTCCAGGGGAATAACCTCCGAGTGAATTACGGCCCACCACACGGTGACAGGGAATGAGGACAGGCAGGGGATTCGATCTGCATACGGCACCCACAGCCCTCGCTGCTCCCGGGTTACCTGCGGATGCCGCCACTTCGGAATAGGACCTGGTCGATCCATAGGGTATCTGCTCGATGGCGGCCAAGAACCTTTGAGCGTTCACAAAGGGCATTGCGACTTGATGGCATCTCACCCATAAGGTTCCGATACCCATGAATAGGAGGCCGCCGGGTAATCTGCGGGATTTTCCTTGGAAATAAGCATCAAGGCCCTTAAGCATCCAGTCCAATTCACCCTGATGCCTTATACCGTCGAGGGGTCTCCATGAAACGGCATCTATTGCCTCGTTGCTGCCGGATATCCACAAATCTCCGATGGCGGACTCTAAGGTGGCAATCACGCAGTATATCCCTTGCGGCTCCTGATATTAGGCCCTTCCTGCTCAAGTCTCGTAATCAAACGCTCCAGCAGAAGACGCGTTTTACGCTGCTCATCCAGGATATCCTGGAAGGTCTTTTCGAGGGTATTGCCGGTTGTATCACCATTAAAAGACACCGCCTTCATGGCCTTGGGTTTTGTTCCCTTCATGATCATGCCGATGAGCCTCGACCAGAACCGGTCAAGGTCAGCGCTTACGGTCTTCTGTCCAAGCACAGTCAGGGCAATGACCCTGTAGCAGCGTGCAATGTCAGAGGTGGGGAACCTTACAATGGCAGGAACCTGATCGGTTACCGCCCGTACGAGCTTTTCATCGGAATAGATACTCCCAAGGTACTCCACCTGGATGTTGAGAAATCTCTGGGTGGCGGATGATATCTTTTTATAGAGGGTATGCCCCGCGGTGCTGTTTTTCACCATGCTTGCAAACATGGAGATTCTGCCCTCGTAACCGTTCCGTTTGAGGACCTTGATGAGGGCATAGGCATCCGTCAGGCTCGTGGGCTCATCGCTCACTCCCACCACCACTTCGGGTACGGCCATGAGGAACGATATTACCCCGCTTGAAATTCCCGATGATGTGTCCACAAGGAGGAAGTCCGTGTCCTGGGAGATTTCCTTGACTGCCTTCAGGAGGTTCCCGATCTGCTCCTTGTCGAGATCCGCCATGTCCTGGGTGCCCGACGCCCCTGGAATCAGCCCGACGCGGTAATCGGTCTTGATGATGATATCACTTAAGCTCGACCTTCCGAGTACCACGTCCTCTATAGTCCTGCGCGGACGTACACCCAGGAGAACATCTAGATTCGCCAGCCCCAGGTCGGCATCCAGGATCAGCACATTTGCGTCCATTGCCGCCAGCCCTATGCCGACGTTCAGCACGAAGTTGCTCTTGCCGACTCCTCCCTTACCTGATGTTACCGCAATGACCCGTGTCATGAATCATACCTCTTGATTTTTCCCTGCAATATATATGCACGGTATAACTCTCTATACTAGGCTTATTTTTATGGAAATAAAAGATAAAAAAGGTAAATTTTTTCCCTAAATGGAGAATTGTTTTATCCTGGGGATTCCTCAAGGACCATGGAAACCACCTTGCTGATCCCAGGTACGTCAAAGGTGACCCCATAGAGGATGTCCGCCGTTTCCATGGTATGTCTGTTATGTGTGACGATGAGGAACTGCGATTCGTTCGAGAACGACTTGATGAGCCTGTTGAGCCGGATGACATTGGCATCATCCAGGGGTGCGTCCACCTCGTCGAGGATGCAGAACGGCGAGGGATTGACCTTGAACAACGCGAATATGAAACTGACGGCGCAAAGGGTCTTTTCCCCTTCGGACAGGAGACTCATGGCCTTGAGCCGTTTGAAGGGGGGGGAGGCGAAGATGTCGATACCCGCCTCCATCTCATCGCCCTCTGCCAGGACCAGGTCCGCCTTGCCTCCGCCGAACATGGCAGTGAATATCTCCTGGAAGTTTTCTTTCACCCTGGAAAAGGTTGCGGTGAATGCCTTGATGCTCTGCCGCTCTATATTTGAGATCACTTCCTTGAGCCGGGTGCTCGCCCTGATGATGTCCTCATACTGCCTGTGGAGGTCCTCCCAGCGCTTCTGCACCTGATCGAAGGCCTCCAGTGACGCAAAATTGATCTGTCCCATCTTCTCAATGCGATCTTCAAGCTCAGAGACCTTACGCCGTGCCTGCAATGCGTCGAACGTATCCGGGATATCCGGGAGACCCTGCCCGAACCTGCCTTCCATACGTTCAAGGTTCATGGCATATGCGATCTCATATTCCTTTCTCTTGAGGAGGATCTCGGAACGCGCTTTTTCCATCTCGTCAATAGTGCCGCGAAGCGTCTTCTCCTCTTCCTGAACCGCCCTTAAAAGGCTCAATGCCTTCTCGTATTCAGGGAGAACGGCGGTATATGAGGCCTTCAGGCTCTCAATAGACCTCTGTGTGCTTTCCGCCTGCTTCTGGAAGCCCTCTATGGACTGCACCAGGTTAAGCCTGGTTACTTGTAGTTCATCGATCCTGGCCTGATCCTTGATAATAGAGAGCCTTTTGTTTTCAAATGCATCCTGAAGGGCCTTGGCGGCAGCGGCCTTCTCCGCCAAGAGGACTTTCAAATCATTTCCGCTGTCACGGAGGAGCTGTATCTTATCCTGTGATACAGTGAGTTCCAGCTTTGAGATCTGTTTTTTTTCGTCTATCTCCTTGAGAGCTTCCTCTCGTCTTGTCCTTTCCTCTTCGAGGGATGCCTTATTTTCGGACAGTGCGGCCGCCTGCGATTCTAGCCTGGCTGCAAGCTCATTCATCTGTGCAAGCTCGGACTCGAAGGTGCGCTGCTGCTCGAAGATCCGTTCTTTCTGGGTTATTATGCGCCTCTTATTCTCAACAAAAACCGCCAACTCCTTTTCCAGAGAACTTAAAGCTGTTTGTGCATCATTGCGTCTGGCCGTGATGTCTGCGAGCTCCTCTTTGACCCGGTCAAGATCATGGCGCTCCTTGTCCATGTCTGCCTGCACTAAACGCCTCTTTTCGGTGAGCTCTTTTATCTCAGTCTTTGCCTTGAGCACGTCCGCATACTTGGTATGCTCTTTCGTCGTTCTTATGACACCCGTGGGCTCGAGGATCATCCCGTCCACGGTCACGAAGCTGCATGACCGCTGTCCCTGCTTCCACAGCGTGAGTGCCGTCTCAAGGCCTTCCACAACCCACATGTTCTGGGAAAGTGCATGGACGATATCGGCATAATCTTCATGGGTTTCGATGAATTCCTTGAGTCGTCCCAACACTCCACTGCTCTCGAAAACGGGCTCCTGGACATGATTTTCAATATGGGGCTGCTCAATGATAAAGCCAGGGCCTTTTGTCTCAAAACCCTTTATCGATAATATCTCGTCGTGATCGCGGCAGATCAGGAAATCCAGGGCATTGCCCATGGACCTGCCGACCGCTGTCTCGAACCCGGATTGAACGCTGAGGAGGTCCGATACCTTTTTGGCGCCGTTTGCGTGCGGTTGATCCGTGTGCTTTGCCTGAGATGTCTCGGTGCCGATGATCCTCCCCAGCACAGAGAGCTTGGCGAGTATCTCGGCATGGGACTTCTCCAGTCCGATCAGAGCCTGGGTACAACGTTCGATTCTGGACCTGGCGGCATCCATGGCCTTCGCAAGTGTCTCGATCTCCTGCTGGATGGGCGGCTTTGCCGTCTCCCTCCGGGAGACCTCCGCATCGACTGAGGTGAGCTCCCGAGAGAGCTCCTCGGCCGCTTCAGCTGAAGAGGATAGGTCTTGCTGCCTTTTTGTGATGGTGACAGAGACCTCCCTGAGGCGATCTTTTATCTCGGAGATGCGCTGTTCCGACGAACGCACCTCTCCGATCACCTCAAAGAGCTCCGTCCTCTTTTGGTTATATTCAGTCTCATGGGACTCGTATCCCTTCAAAAGTTCTTCATGCCCTGCCTGGAGTGCCGCCGAGTCCGTAAGCACACCCTGCATTTTCCGTTGGATTCCGTCTTGCTCACTCTTGAGCACCTCCACCTTGGCCTCTTCATCACGGATGGACCTGCGGCTGTCCTCCATATTCTGAGCGAGCATACCCATGGTATCGTCCATATCCTTGAGCCTTGCTTGGGCGGCTTCCATCTCCCGCCTTGCAAGCAGGTGGCTCGACTCGGCAGCGCTCAGGCCGGATGCCAGCGACTCCATCTCCGCCTTCTTCCTTCCGCATTCGTCCACACAGGAAAGCATCCTTCCCTTCAGTTCGGCATGAGATTCCTCGAGAATGACCAATCGTGATTCTCTATCTGCATACGCCTGCTCTTGAGCCTGTTTGAGTGCGGCAATATCCCGGATCCCGCATGCAGACAGAAGTCTTAAGATCTCATTGGCCTCTTTGCGAAACTCTTGATATCTCCTGGCCTTGTTGGCCTGGGACTTCAGGTCGTTCCTCTGCTTTGTCACCTCGTTCAGCAGATCATTAATGCGTTCCAGGTTCCTGGAGGTGGCTTCCAACCGCCTCAGCGCCTCGGTGCGCTTTATGCGGAATTTGCCCACCTCGGCCGCTTCTTCGATGAGATAGCGGATCTCCTCGGGCCTTGCCTGTATGATATCCTTGACCTTGCCCTGCTCGATGATCGCATAACCGTTCCGATGCAGGCCTGTGTCCAGGAATAAATCGGTTATGTCCTTGAGTCTGCACCTGACGTTATTGATGAAGTATTCACTTTCGCCTGTCCGGAAAAGCCTGCGGGTGATGGAGACTTGTTCGAAGCCTTCCAGTGTCTTGGGGAAATGGCCGCCGTCCTTGACGAATTCCAACGTGACACTGGCCATGGAACCGGGGCCCACCTCCTGGGTCCCTGAGAAGATCACTTCGTTCATGGAGGACGCCCGCAGGGATTTGGCCGACTGCTCCCCCAATGCCCACCTGACGGCATCGATGATGTTGCTCTTGCCGCACCCGTTAGGCCCTGCGATACAGGTGACCCCGTCGGAGACAGTGAGCACGGCCTTTTTCGCAATGGACTTGAACCCCTTGATCTCAACGCTTGACAACTTCACACCCCAAGGTTTAGCAGAGCTTTTTGCCCACTGCAAGCACCCGTATTACCACAACCATAAACTCGTTAAAATCCCTTGCTTTCTCTTGGTGAAATCTGCAAATAGAAGAGGTGTATTCCCGGATGAGGGAGAGGGGAGAGAGGGGTCATGTTTATCCTCGGAAATATACTCATTGGTTTCGGCAAGGTCCTACACATCCTCCTGAACTTCTACATGTGGATCGTCATCATCGGTGCGCTCATATCATGGGTGAACCCCGATCCGTACAACCCTATCGTGCGGTTCCTTCAAGGCGTTACATACCCCCTCTTTTATTGGCTTCGCAGGCGGATCCCCCTGGTAATAGGCGGGATAGATCTCTCCCCCATCATCGTGATCGCTGTTATTGTATTCCTTGACTATGCCGTGGCCAGCACCATCATGGAAACCGGGATGAGACTGAAAGGGGGATTCTAGATGAAAGTGACTCCTGAAATGATCCGGGAGCAGCGCTTCAAGGTGAAGCTGTCCGGGTATGACAAGAACGAGGTCATCGCATTCCTCATGGATATCGCCGAAGACATGGAGTCTCTCAACGTAGAGAACGCCTTGCTCAAGACCGATATGGAAACGGTTCAGCGCAGGCAGAAAGACCTGGAAGACCTCTTCCTTTCGGTCAAACAGTTCTCTGACGAAAAGATGAAGCGGGCCGATCTGGAAGCACGCAACATCATTTCCGAAGCTGAGAAAAAGGCATCCGAGATCCAGCTCGCTGCCAACCAGAAACTGCTGGAGGCGGAACAGAGGGCCCAGGAGCTTCAGGTGCAGGCGACACACAAGGCGCGGGAAGTCCTCAAGGAAACCGAGAAGGCGAAGAACGAGATAGAGCGCAGCCTGGCCGACCTGAAAAACAGAAAAGGGTCACTCATCTCCGAGCTGAGGGCGATTCTGGATTCTTACCAGTCCTGGATAAGGGACCAGGGGAATGTGGGCTAGGGAAAAGGACGACTCCACCCTCCTTTCCTGCAGGGTCCACCCGAACTCCTCCCGGGAGGGCATCGGCGAGATCAGGGATGATTGCCTGACCATCTACTTGAACGCACCCGCCGTTGAAGGCAAGGCGAACAGTGCGCTCATCAAGTTCCTGTCAAAAGGCATCGGGGTTGCGAAATCGAGGGTTTCGATCGTTAAGGGGGGCAAGAGCAGGAACAAGCTTGTTGCTGTGGAGGGAAAGAGACCGGAAGAGATAGCGAGAACTCTCGGGATCAGTCTATAACCTTGACGCCGCGGTATCCCATGTTCGTCAGTTCCTGGGCTATCTCTAAGGCTTCTCCCCCGGATATGCGAAAATGGTGGGTGTTATCCTCACCGTTCATTGTCATGCCCGCGCTGATGATGTAGCCACCCTTGGATTCGATGATGGACACCACCTCATCAAAAGACCCATGGACGTTCTTCAGGATTACATCGACCCTGGAACCTCCCTTGAGCACGCCCAGCATGTCGATGAAGGCCTTCAGGATGTCATTGACCGTGAGGATCCCTACTATCTTTTTGTCTTCCACCACGGGCAGGCAGCCGATACGCTTTTCATAGATGATCCGGGCGGCCTTTTCCAGTGCTGTGTCCCGGGTGATGGTAAATGGTTCCCGGATCATGACATCGCTCACCTTGAGTTGCTCGATCATGGATGCGATGATAGCCTGTTTGAGGTCTCCCAGTGTCACCAGTCCCACTAAAGTGTTGTTGTCCACCACGGGCAGATGCCGGACAGAGTGTTTCTTCATAACCATAATGGCATCCTTGATGCCGGCCTTGCTCCCGATGGTGACTACATCCTTGACCATCCACGATTCGACTTTCATAGGGAAACTATACCAAAAATTCTCCGTGAAGTAAAACAACAAACCTCCCGTGCCGTCTCACGACGTGGGATTTGAAGGTGATTATTCCTGCTTCAGCAGGGGCTATTCTGAGATGATTCTCCGGAGGTAATCAAAGGCATCCTGCCGTGTCGTGATGAGACCATCGGCACGTGCCTCATCAACCTGTCGAAGCAGGACTCCCACCTTGGGTCCTGGTGCCATATGGAAGACATCCATGATATCATCGCCCGTGAGCAGAGGGTTGACTTCATTCTCCCGGTAGGTAGTGAGATAATAATTCCAAAGAGATCCGATATATGCCCGGAATGATGCATCCCTTTCCTGCTGCCCCGAAGCCTTCCGTTCCTTGCCTGTATATGAGGCCATGGCCAGCATCAGTATTTCAGGAACACACAGGGAATGGGCCTTAAGAAGCCTATGCTTATCGCGGCCGGAAATCGTCGATACCTCTCCTAGGTTGATCACATCTGAACAACCCGAGATGGTCTTATATATGACCTGCTTGGTTTTGGAGGATAGGGCAATTCTCTTGAAAAAGTCATAATCCCTTTTCTGCAAAGGGGCCTCTATTACCTCGATAAAAAAGGCTGCAAGCCTCAGCGCACCGGTCCTAGTCAAGGCGTGCTCCAGCTCATGGCCAAAGTGGTCTTTGATCCCGGGAAGGTATTTACTCACATCATTAAGGCAGCGTTCCACCTCCGAAACAAGAGCGACGGCCTTCCCGAGCCTTTCTCCCCCTATGTCTGTCCTAAAAAGCACGGAGAGATATCCAGC
>DATKLV010000143.1:0-4322 GCA_035542255.1 Desulfomonilia bacterium
GAGATCACGTCCAGTCTTGCAATAATGGCATCCCCGTAAATCCTTGCATTGCTGAGGACAGAATTGAGCTCTTCAAAGTACTGTCTGGGCTTGTCCGGATGCTCGATGCGGGAAAGCTTTTTCTGGAGTATGTGCGGAAAGAGGTGTATCGATGCACGAATGTCCGCATCCGTGGATTGTCTGCCCAGGTCGCGTGTGTCCGACTTGATACCGTAGTACAGCGCCGTAGCAACTTTCCGGTCCGGCTCGACGCCCAATATTCTGAGATACTGGGTGATTATGGTCGATGTGCTTCCCACGTCCCTGGGTATGTCCAGATATTCCGCCTTGAGAGAAGACTTACGCAGCGGGTGGTGATCGATGATGATGCTGGGGAAGACCCCCTTGGGAAGTATAAGATTGCCGGTATTCGGCTGGCAGTCCACAACGGCAATAACAGAGAAATTCCTGGGAGAAACGCGGTTCAAGGGGACAAGATCTATCTCCAGAATCTTTATCATGGAACGATTTTCCGACCTTCCTATGATGCCGTCATAGGCTATGACGGATGTTACCCCCGCCAACTTCTTAAAAAGATACTTCAGCCCGAATGCGGCTGCTATGCCGTCCGGATCGGGGTTCTCGTGTGTGACGATGAGCACCTTCCGCTTCCCCTTGACCAGAGAAAGTATTTTGACAGCCAGCTCTTGTCTGTTCATGTCTTGGCGTCCTTGAGGAGAGAATTGATCATATCACAGGCCCGTGAGAAATGTGTTCCTTTCCAATAGACACGTCCACACGACGGACATCTGGCGAACGTCTCCCGAGTTGCATACACATACTCCGGAATGCTGTCCTTCACTTCCTCGCGCGGAACGTTTATCAGGAGTGCGTTGCAGAGGCTGCAACGTCGAAAAGGCTTTATGTCTTTCCTGAGATCGAGAGAGGCGAGGACCTCCTTGAGCTGTTCACGTACGCGATCGTTTCTAATGAACAATATCCCTCTATTGGGTGCTGCGGCGACTTTCCTGGACAGGACTATTCTCCCGGCTTTTACTGCCTTCATCATCGCGTCGTTATCCCAACGGCTCATCAATTCTGTATCGAATCCAAGGATTCTCAGCCATTTTGCCAGCTTGCCCAGGTTCTGATCACACAAAAAACGGGTCTGCGGATCTGAATGCATCTCTGACATGAAATACCTTCCTGCTCCGGTCCACCGTGATCACATCATAACGCATAGGTGCCTCTATCATACCTTTTAATTTCAAGTATGCAAGGGAGGCCCGTATGATGCGCCGCTGCTTCCACAATGGTATCCAACCGAGGGGATCGCCGAAAGAGTCCTTTGTGGCCGATTTCACTTCGATAAATACGATAGTTGCGTCATCCCGTGCAATAATGTCGATTTCACCCGACCGTGCATGGAAGTTTGCGTCAAGAATGGCATATCCCTGATGCTGTAAATATTTTCTTGCTGTCTCTTCTCCCCTGGCGCCCTTTTCGCGGGATGATCTAGGACACACCCTTAAAGGACCTCCTGTGGATCCTGCAGGGACCCAGCCGGTGAATCGCCTCTATATGGTCCTTGGTGGCGTATCCCTTGTGACGGGAAAATCCATAGCCGGGGTAGCAGTCCTCCATTGACCCCATGTACCTGTCCCGGGTTACTTTTGCCACGATGCTGGCGGCTGATATCGACGGCTCGGTCATATCTCCGCCTATCACGGGGATCGATCTGCACATGAGAGGCGGCGATACATTCCCGTCCACCAGTGCACAGGCAGGGGGGATGGTGAGCCTTCCGACGGCTTCTCCCATGGCCCTCAAGGTCGCCTGGAGGATATTGATCAGGTCGATGGTCATCGAATCAACCATGGAGACGCCGATGTATACTTCTTCCGAAGAAATAAGACGTTCGTAGATCTTTTCTCTGTTCTTTTCAGTGAGACATTTAGAGTCTCTGACAAGCATTCGCAAAGAAGAGCCGGGATTCATGATCACTGCAGCAGCCACAACCGGGCCAGCCAAAGGACCCCTCCCGGCCTCATCTACACCGCACAGAGGCCATAGACCTTGTGCAATGAGATCTTCTTCCAGGGGCATGCTAGCTGCGAATCTCCTTCAGCCTTGCCGCCTTGCCTTTTCTCTCCCTCATATAGTAGAGCTTTGCACGCCTGATCTTGGAATGCCCGACGATCTCGATCTTCTCTACGCTTGGCGCGTGGAGCGGAAATACCCTCTCCACTCCCACCGAATACGACTGTTTACGAACCGTGATGGAAGAACGGTTGTTGCCCCTGTGGCGTGCGATAACCACTCCCTCGAATATCTGGGACCTCTGGCGATTGCCTTCAACGATCTTCATGGAGACGCGGACCTTGTCTCCGATGCGTATCGCCGGCAGCCCTTCTTTCATCAGTGACTTTTCAAATGCATCCAGGATGTTCATCACTACCTCCTACGCTATCCTGTCAATGGCTATTGATACGGCAGAACGGACGGAAAGATGGTTGAAATCCCCTCTTCCCGTAATGGGCTCGATCACGGCGTCGAATGTCTTCATGTACCGTGGCGAGATGCCCCACCCTGTTCCGAACAGCAGGCATATATCCTGTGAACGGGCACGTTCCCTGGCCTCATCCCAGGATATGCATCCCTCTACCCGGGTCGCCGAAGTGCCCACCATGAGCGCCCCTGTCTGCCGTTTGACGTCCTCTATGTCGCTCACGAGCCGTATTGTCTCCAATGCCCTTTTTCTTAAGGGATTGTACTGCCCGCCGAACCCTTTCAGCCAATGGTCCAGAATCTGTTTGGCAAAATCCAATTGTCTGTGGTTCGGGTGAACGATATAGAGCGTATTGATGCCGTATGTCAAGCATACTCTTGCACAATCGTGCAGGTCAAGGTTGGTGACGGCGGTTGCTATCTCTTCCCCGTTCTTGTCGAGACACGGCCAGTGGAGCAATCCTATACTGAGCATACCCGGCGCTCCTTAAGGCTGTATCTTGGTTTTCCCTGAACTGCTGTTACTCAATGATCGGGATTTTTCCAGGAGATCGGGTCTCACTTCATGGGTCTTGCGTTCCGCCATCATTTTCCGCCATTTCATGATTTCATCGTGGTTGCCGGATAAAAGGACGTCAGGAACCTCGAGATCTCTGAACTCCCTGGGTCTTGTATACTGAGGGTGCTCCAGGAGTCCATCGTAGTGGGAATCACCGGTATGCAGGGTGTCCTGTCCAAGAACTCCCGGGATGAGCCTCACGATGGAATCCACCAGCACCATGGCCGGCAGTTCCCCGCCGGTGAGCACATAGTCTCCGATGGAGATCTCTTCATCCACAAAGAGCTCGGTTACCCGCTCGTCCACACCTTCATAATGCCCGCATATGATGGTCAAGGTCTCTTCAGCGCTCAGGTGCAATGCATCATCCTGGGAGAAGAGCCGGCCCCTCGGTGTGGTAAGGATGACCTTGCCGGTGCTGACAAGGTTTTCAAGCGCCTCGGCAATGGGCTCGGGTTTGAGTATCATGCCCCCGCCTCCGCCGTAGGGTGTATCGTCCACAACCTTGTGTGCACCGAGGCCGAAATCCCTTAAGGGCACGATCCTGATCGTCACGAGCGACTTGGCAGCCGCCCTTTTTATGATGCTTTCTTCGAAGATGCCGCTGAACATGTTGGGAAAGAGCGTGATGATGTTGATGTTCATAAATGGTTTGATCTACTCAAGAAGACCCTCCAGAAGTGATGCGTCTATGGTGATGCTGCCCTTCTCGAGTGATATCTCCTTGATCACGTCTCTGGTTGCGGGGACAAGGTACTGTTTTATCTTGTCCACCACGTAAACGTCATTGCTCCCTGTGGAAAAGATATTGACCACCTCTCCGTACAGAGCTCCCTCAGTATCGATAACCTTCAAGCCGAGGATATCCCTCCAGTAATATTCGTTTTCAGAGGTCTCCTCAAGCTGTTCTCTTTTCACATAAAGGGTCTCGCCTTTGAGAGGATCTACTTGTGAGATAGTCTCGAATCCCTCAAGGCTTATGATGTAGAAGCCCTTCCGTTTTTCAGCACCGAGCAGTTTTATCGGGGGGCCTAGGCGTCCTATCATCAAGTGGGAATAGCCGACAAACCTCTCAAAAGAATCACCAAAGGGTAATATTCTCATCCGGCCTTTCAGGCCGTGGGGACCACTAATCCTCGCGATCTCAATGAGATCCGTCATTGCAATTATTCGATAATTTCAAGCACCGCCCTTTTCTTCAGCTTTGTTGATGCAGCAGTAAGCAGTGTACGCATCGCACGGGCAGTCCGTCCTTCCTTGCCGATCACTTTACCCA
>DATKLV010000144.1:0-11771 GCA_035542255.1 Desulfomonilia bacterium
TGCTCGTAGCCCTCTTCAAGGGATACGATGCGCTCTTTCAGGATAGATACTAAGTCCCGTTCCATGGCTACATCTCGAGAAGGGCTTTAACCCTCATTTCCGTATCCTCAACCCTTTTGACAACTGTTTCTTCAGTCAACAGCCCCTGTTTGTCGGCCGTGAGGTATCGTGCAGCGGCGGTATTAACCACATCTGTTGCTATGGCCCGCTTGTGTGCGATGATATCTGCGAAATGTGCCGTGACGGCCAGGCAGAGATCCTTTGCCTTGCCGGGCAGATGGTGATTGAGGAGCCCATCCACTATGTTTTCCGGGAGATTCCACCTCTCTGCCACATAAGCGCCCATCTCTGCATGGGAAAGGCCTGTTTCATTCTCCTCGGATGCCAGGTCTTCAAGTGATGACAACTCCGACAAATCACCCGGGCAGTATCCCCTCTGGAGGAAGATGATCTTGCCGAAATCATGGAGCAGCCCCAGCGTATACAGTGCATTACCATCCTTGCAGCCCAGCAGCAGGCCGAGCCAGTGGGCCAAGTGTGCCACGATGAGGGAATGTTCCCACAAAAGCCTTGCCTTTTTGGGCGCAATCCGCTCCATGACCTGGTGTATCGCGATAGAGAACGCGAGGTTGACAACCTCGTCGTTACCCAGGATCACCACGGCATGCTCCACGGATACGATCTGCCTTCGGAAACCGTAAAAGGCGGAATTAACCACCTTGAGGAGACGGGATGTAAGGACAGGGTCCTTCTCGATGATCTTTGCCATTCTGGATGCCGCCGCCATCGGGTCTCCGGCAAGCTGGATGATCTCTCTTGAGATGGAAGGCAGGGTAAAGAGGTGCTCGACATGGCGGAATTTTACCAAGGTCGATTTCGCCATATCACGCTTTTTCTCAAGCTTTTCCCGGTAACTCCATTGCTGCATGAGAACCGCGATATCGCTGTCTTTGGACGTTCCGTCCTCTGTTAGCGCCGAAACTACCCCAAAGGGGAGGAGATCTTCAATCCAGTGCCGGTCGGTCTGGCTCATCTGAGACAGAACCCGGCCCACCTCCCTTGGTTGGGAAGCCATGAATGCATAGAACTGATAGAAGGCATTACCGAAGAACTTTGTCTCAACATCAGTGTTCTTATCAGTGAGGGAAGTCTCCTTAATGCTTTCCCACAGGCTTTTCACCCACGGAGAGCTTCCCTTGCTGAGATTAAACCGCTCCACCGCCTCGAAGAACAGTGTCTGCACATCGGATCCGTCCTGGGGATAGACGGAAATGCCCTTTGGGATAGAGAGAAACTGGGCAGAGGCTTCATCCGCGCCCATACCGAATACAGCCAGCACAAGATAATCCCCGTATTTCAGAGCCGTGTCGGTTTCCCGCTTGGCCCGAAGGGCCATATCTGCATTCTCTACGGGCACAACAACCACGGCCATGCTCCCCCCCAGCATCGATACCTTTTTGAGTTCGATGTCCAGAGGCGCAAGGATATCCTTGAGTTCCATAAGCGTTGTATCGACATTGCAAGATCGAATCTTGACTTGGATAAGACCGTCAAATAAGATACATTTCTTCAAAGAAACCGGGCATGGTGCAGTGGGTACCTGTTTCAGATGTTGGCTGTTTGGGTTCGCGGCTGAAGCCGCTCCTATACTTTTCGGTTTTACTGTGGTGGGTTCATGCTGAGCATTGAAAAGGCAAGGGAGATCATCCTCGGGAAAGTTTTTCTGCTGCCGCCCGAGCGGATATCCCTGGAAAAGGCCCTCGGAAGATACCTGGCCGAGGGCATCGTTTCTACTCTCGCGATCCCCTCGCATGACAATTCCGCCATGGACGGCTATGCGGTAAGCATCAAGGATGTACCATCGGAAGGGACAATCCTCACCATCGATTCTGTCCTGTCTGCGGGTGAAATGCCCGAACAGCCCATGAGGAAAGGGTGCGCGGTCAAGATAATGACCGGCGCACCTATCCCGGATGGCGCAGATGCAGTGGTCAAGCGTGAAGATACGGACGCTGAAGAAGGCCGGGTCCGGATCAACAAGGTTCCCAAGCGGCATGAAAACATCAGGTTCAGCGGAGAGGATATCCATGAGGGACAGCTTGTTATTACCGGGGGCTCTCTCCTCGGCCCTGCCCAAATCGGCGTGCTGGCTTCGCTACGCCTGCCTATGGTGCTTGTCCGGCAGAGACCGGTAGTAGCTATACTGGCCACCGGCAACGAGATCTCGGAGCTCGGGGAAGAGGCTTCCAGCCATACCATCATATCGTCGAATTCCTACACCCTGATGGGCCTCATCAAGATCACTGGCGGCATTCCCCTCTACCTGGGCATTGCAAAAGACAGCAAGACCGACCTCAAAGAAAAACTTGTCTCTGCAAAGAAGGCTGACCTGATCCTTACCTCGGGCGGGGTCTCCATGGGAGATTTCGACCTGGTAAGGGAAATCATGCAGGAAGACGGCAATACCCTGGAATTCTGGACCGTTGACATTAAGCCCGGCAAACCCTTGGCTTTCGGCTCTTTCTCCGGGGTCCCTGCCATCGGTCTGCCCGGAAATCCCGTATCCACCATGACCTCGTTCTACGAGTTCGCCAGGCCTGCAATCCTCAAGATGCAGGGCGCCAATGATATCCTTTTACCCCGGGTGCGCGCACGATTAAAGGATGCTCTGGAGAACAGGGGGGACAGGCCCCACTACATCAGAGGCATCCTGGAGCGCTCAGGTGACGATCTCATAGTCGGCCCGACCGGGCCTCAGGGCTCAGGCATACTCACCTCCATGGCAAGGGGTAATTGCTTTATGGTGCTACCCAAGGGGGTTACCTTGTTGGAAAAAGGCTCATTTGTCGAGTGTGAGATCTTCCCGGGAGGTTTCTTCTTATAGTGAATTGTAGTGAACGTCGCCATAGGGCATGCTTTTCCTGGAGAGATAGGCTGGGGAGATGAATCTCAACACGATGGTACTGCATCGAAATGATGAATTGCTTGTTGACAGAGCCGATGTAATAAGTATAAGTAGCCTACTTTTAAATTTTCCAGTGGAGGACAGGATGTTAAGAAAGAATGAGCTTCTCGAGATCAAAGAGATCCTTCTCCAGATGAAGAAGGACATCCTAAAGACCCTTGCTGAGAGAATCAAATCCAATGATATCACAGCCCAACGTGAGATCGGTGACATCTTCGACGATGCCGACCTCGAGCAGACGAGGGAGTTCAACCTCCTGCTCAGCACCCGTGAACGGCAGAAGCTGGATCAGATCGAGAGCGCCCTCACCCGCATGGAGCACGGCGAATACGGCTTCTGCGAAGACTGCGGTGAAAACATTCCCGGCGGGAGGCTTAAGGCCATGCCCTTTGCAACCCTGTGCGTGAAATGCAAATCAGAGAGGGAAAGCCTCGAAGGTCCCAACACCCCTCTTTATGTAGAGGAAAAAGGTTGAGTTCATGGGTTTGAGGGTTGAGGTCGGGCTGAAACCGCACCTCTTCGATGCCCGCGGAGCTCGGGTGAAACGACAGATACTACATGCCTTCCCCCGATTAACCTCCCTTGGACAGATTTCCTGCTTTGACATCTACCATCTTGATGCAGACGGACTAAAGAAGGAATGGATTGAGGAGGCTTTCTGCGACCAGGTCATCCAGGATATCGCCATAGACAAGATCCTGAGAAACGAGAAAGGGTGGTATATCGAGGTCGGCTTCAAGCCGGGCGTAACCGACAACGTGGGACACAGTGCGAAATATGCACTTGAGCTCATCTCTGGAAGGACCATAGAGGTCTACTCCTCCAGGGGCTACCTGCTCCAGGGCGGCCTCGACCGCGGCACCGCACAGGCAATTGCAGATGAATGCCTGGCCAACTCGCTCATCCATACCATCAGGGTACTACCCTACCCGGATTGCGGGACCATTACGCCTTCCATTCCCAGAGTAAGCAGTCTCCATGACCCTGTGGTGGAAGAGCTGTCACTGGACCTTGAAGATGATGAACTGCTCAAGCTTTCCCAGGAAAGGACCCTGGCGTTGAACCTGGATGAGATGAAGGCGATCATCTCGTACCTAAAAAATCCTGAGACCCTGAAAATAAGATCCGACCTGGGGCTCAGCGAGAAGATATCGGACGTGGAACTCGAATGCCTGGCCCAGACCTGGTCCGAGCACTGCAAGCACAAGATCTTCAATGCGGATATCACCTATGAGGAAAACGGGCGTATTGAAAAGATAACATCACTCTTCTCAACCTTCATCAAAGGCGCAACGTCCAAATTAAGGAAGGCTGCGGGAGCCAAAGACATCTGCGTGAGCGTCTTCTCGGACAATGCAGGTGTCATTAAATTCAACGATACTCATAACCTGGTCTTCAAGGTGGAAACCCACAACTCACCATCGGCGCTGGACCCTTACGGCGGGGCGCTGACCGGCATCGTGGGTGTCAACCGCGACCCTTTTGGCACCGGCATGGGCGCCAAGCTCATCTTCAACACGGACGTGTTCTGCTTTGCCAGCCCCTTCCATACGGACAAGCTCCCCCCCAAGATACTCAACCCCTTACGGGTCTTCGAGGGAGTGAGGGAAGGCGTCGAGCACGGCGGCAACAAGTCCGGCATACCCACGGTCAACGGATGTCTAGTCTTTGACGAACGCTACCTGGGGAAACCCCTTGTCTACTGCGGGACAGCAGGCATCATGCCTGCAGTCATCAACGGGAAGCCTTCCCATATCAAGAAGATCATACCCGGTGATCTCATCGTCATGTCGGGAGGAAGAATCGGCAAGGACGGCATCCACGGCGCCACATTCTCTTCCGAAGAGCTCCACGAGTCATCCCCGACCTCAGCAGTGCAGATCGGCGACCCCATCACCCAGAAAAAACTCACAGACTTCCTGCTCGTAGCCCGGGACAAAGGCCTCTACCACGCCATCACCGACGACGGCGCAGGAGGCCTGTCTTCGTCCGTGGGGGAAATGGCAACCTTCTGCGGCGGGTGCCGCATCGATCTGGAAAAGCCGCCGCTCAAGTATCATGGACTGAGCCCGTGGGAGATCCTGCTGTCCGAGGCCCAGGAACGCATGACCCTGGCCGTACCTCCTGAAAACATCCAGCCATTCCTCGATCTTTCTCGGGAAATGGAGGTTGAATCCACTGTAATCGGCACATTCAACGATTCCGGATTCTTCCACTGCACCTATAATGACAGGACGGTTGCATACCTGAGCCTTGATTTCCTCCACAACGGGCTGCCCACCCTGAAGCTGCACGCCAGCTGGATATCACCTGAACCTGATGACGCCCCGACCCCGGAACCTTCCGACCATGCCGCCGCGCTCAAAGATATGCTGGGCCGGCTCAACATCTGCTCCAAGGAATACATTGTCAGGCAGTACGACCATGAGGTACAGGGCGGATCGGTCATAAAACCCCTGGTCGGCGTATGCTACGACGGTCCGTCCGATGCCGGGGTAATACAGCCTTTGCTGGATTCCCATGAAGGCGTCGTCGTCTCCAACGGTATCGTTCCCAGGTATTCGGATCTGGATACCTACCATATGGCTGCCTGTGCCCTCGACGAGGCCTTGAGGAACTACATCTGTGTTGGCGGAAACCCGGATCACTGGGCTTTTCTGGACAACTTCTGCTGGTGTGACCCGGTCCAGAGTCCCAGGAACAGGGACGGGGCATACAAGCTCGCCCAGCTCGTGCGGGCAAACAAGGCCCTGTATGACTATGCGCTGTCGTACTCCTGCCCCATGATCTCAGGCAAGGACAGCATGAAGAACGATTACATCGGAGGCAATGTCAAGATCTCCATACCGCCCACCATACTGATCTCGGTCATCGGCAAGATACCTGACATCAGGAAGGCCGTGACCATGGACATCAAGCGGGAAGGAAGCCTCATCTACATCCTGGGAGCGACAAAGAACGAGCTCGGCGGAAGCGAGTACCTTGCTTCGTTCGAAAGAAAAGGCGCCCATGTACCCGAAGTGGATGCGAAAAAAGCCTTAAAACGATACCGCTCGCTCCACAAGGCCATAGCAGAAGGGCTCATCCTGTCGGCCCATGACTGCTCGGACGGCGGTATTGCCGTGTGCCTGGCTGAAATGGCCTTTTCCGGCGGATATGGTCTTAGCGTGGACCTGGGCAAGATCCCTTCCGAGAAAGGCATGAGCGATACTGAGATCCTGTATTCAGAATCGCAGAGCAGGATCGTCATCGAGGTAAATCCGAAAAACGCAAAAAAAATAGAACACCTCTTCGGCAAGGATGCGTCTTGCATCGGGCAATCAACAGCAGGTGCGATCCTTTCCATCAGATCGATAGCAGGGGCGACCATCCTCCAGGAGGAGGCAACCACATTGAAGGCCGCCTGGAAGGCACGGCTGGATTTCTGATATGGCTACCATCAAGGCGCTTGTCATAACCGGTTACGGCACCAACTGTGAGATGGAGATGGCCTATGCCTGTAACCGTGCAGGGACCAAGGCCGATATCGCCCACATAAGCGAGGTATTGGGCGGCAGATATTCCATCAATGATTACCATTTCCTGAACCTCCCGGGCGGGTTTCTTGATGGCGATGACCTCGGCTCGGCCCAGGTGGAAAGCGTCCGTCTGAAACATGCCCGTGTCAAGATATCGGGCAAGACCCTGTTCGAGGAGATCGAGTCATTCATCGGCCGGGGTATGCTCATCCTGGGGGTCTGCAACGGCTTCCAGGCACTGGTGAAGTCCGGCATCCTGCCCGGCAGCCCCCTGGGAAAGAGGCGGGTGTCGCTCACCTTCAACGACTCTGCCAAGTTCGAGGATCGCTGGGTCAATCTGAAAGTAAACCCTTTGAGCCCCTGTGTATTTACCAAAGGAATAGACAACTTCATGGTGCCTGTCCGTCACGGCGAGGGGAAATTCGTTTGCGACGGCAATGAAACCTTGGAAGAGATCACGCAGTCGAACCTTATTGCAGTCCAGTATGCAGATGATGCATTCTCTCCCACCATGGAATACCCCTGCAACCCCAACGGGTCGGTATCGGCCATAGCAGGCATCTGTGACAGAACCGGTCGCATCTTCGGGCTCATGCCGCACCCCGAGGCCTACACCCATGCAACAAACCACCCCTGCTGGACAAGGTTGACGAATCTGACTGATAAGGGCGAGGGAATGGCGATCTTTGATAATGCCGTGAACTTTCTAAGGGGAATCCTCTAGATCCATTCCATGATTTTTGATTTTTATCTCTTCTTAAACCCTCACCCTTACACTCACCGGCAAAGAGAGAAAGGAATAGAGATGCTTCCTCATTCCGCCACCACGGGAAACGACTGTGCCCTGTAGGTCAGGAGGCCTTCCGCTCCGTAGATGATGAGCGCTGCCCATACCATCCCGAAGCCTATGCATTTTACCAGGGTAAAGGGTTCTCGGTAGACCATCACCCCCAGGAGAAACTGTAGGGTAGGGGCGATATACTGCAGGATGCCGATGAGCGAGAGCGGTATGCGCCTGGCTGCCGACGAGAACAGCAGCAGGGGCACCGCGGTTATGATTCCGGCACCCATGAGCAGTACATCCGTTCCGACCCCGATATGGAAGATAGCTCCATAGCCTGTCTTTTCAGAATAACCGATGAATAAGAGCGCCGGCAGAAGAAGAACTCCTGTCTCCAGGGTCAGCCCGTAGAGCGACCCGAGAGGGGCGATCTTCTTGACCAGGCCATAAGCACCGAAGGTGATTGCTAAAGTCAGAGCAATCCAGGGAAGGGTTCCATAGGCAATTGTCAGGTATACGACACCCGCTGCGGCCAGGGAGATGGCTGTCCATTGCCACGGCCTGAGGCGCTCACGGAAGAAGATGACACCTAAAAAAACGCTGAGCAGGGGGTTGATGAAGTATCCAAGGCTCGTCTCCACTATGAACCCGGCACCCACTGCCCAGATGTAGGTAAGCCAGTTGACGCTGATCAGTATAGCGGCCACAGCGTATACGCTCAGAACACGCGGACCTTCTAGTGCCTGCCGGAAGGCATTCCACTGCCGTGAGAGCAGGGTGACAACGAGCAGGGCGAGGAAAGACCAGAGAATGCGGTGGCAGAGGACCTGCGTCGCCGGGACATGCTGCAGCCACTTCCAGTACACAGGCAGCAGGCCCCAGAGGGTATATGCGCCGATGGCATAGAAGATTCCCCTATTCATGGTAGCTTATGTGCGGATAACGTGGAGAATGGACACCAGGAGATCCAACATGATTTCCATCTGGAATGTCCTTCTGTGTACCAGGGTGAATGATCCTGGAAATTCTTTAACATTCGATCGCATTTCGGGCATCTCTTTAATTCTTTCACAAACAGGGAATGTATATCATGTAGCATTATCTCCGCAAACTGACAAATATCATCCCTATCAGGCAGGGCCTTTCACTATTTATCTTTGGAAACTCTTTAACTATTATTGACATGGGAGTTCAGCTGGATCTATTCTTCCAGTGCTTATCAAACAAAAATTTCACCGTTAAGGAGGTATGCATGAAAGTAAAATGTTTTCTCAGTTTGTTTTTTTTTATATGTATAATTTACGCCCTCCCTGTCTCTGCAGATCAGATTGTTGTCATAGCGGATCCATGGTGCCCTTTTACCTGTGAGCCGGGCTCGGCAGACCCCGGGTATATGATAGAGATCGCCCAGGCAGTCTTCACGAAATCGGGGCATACTGTCGTTTATAAGAATCTGGAATGGAAAAAGGCTATTGAGGAGACCAGGAAAGGGAAGTACACCGCCATTGTAGGCGGGATAAAAAGTGATGCCCCTGATTTTATCTATCCGGATAAATCAGAAGGTACATCTCAAAATGTCTTTTTCATTAAAAAAGGTACATCCTGGAAATACAACGGAATAGACTCGCTCAAGAAGGTAAAGCTCGGTGTCATTCAAGGGTATTCCTATAGCGAAGCACTGGATAAATACATTGCAGACAATCCAGGAAAACCGGATGTTCAAGTTGCCTCCGGTGATACTCCTCTCCAGCAGAACATCGATAGACTGATGAAAGGTCAGATCGACGTATTCATAGAAGACCCGAGCGTGTACGGGAACTACTGCGGCTCCAAAAATCTTATCAAGGTGCTTGGCGCCATCCAAGCCGCAGGTTCGGATGGACCGCCAGAGAAGATCTACATTGCTTTCTCCCCTGCCAATCCGAAGTCCAAGGGGTATGCAACAGAGCTTTCTGCAGGCATCGTACGTATGCGGAAGAGCGGGGAGTTGAAAAAACTGCTCAGTAAATACTATCTCAAGGACTGGGAATGACTCTGTAAGGAATAATAACAATCTGATCGTCTACTGCCTTGGTGCGGGGGACACCTTGATATCCACCTGGAGATGGTGTCCGGCATCTTTGAGTGCTGTCTTCACCTGTTTGACGGACAGGTCCGGAGGTACAACCACGAGGGTTATCATGGAAAACAACGGGGCACCGCTGTTCGGTGCCCGGGTGATAGAGGTATCCATGGACTCGATATTGATGCCCAGCCTCGAAAGGGTATGGGCTATCTCATGAATAATCCCCTCATGATCCGCACCGAAGACTTCAATTTTATAGGGCAACCATCCGGCATGGGTATCGGCATAGGTCTGGCCGGTCCTTATGGTAGTCACCTTGAACCCCTGGTTGATCAAGGTCAGTAAGTTTTCATCCAGGCGGTTCAGCTCTTTTTCAGGTAGGGAGACCAGCATCAAAACCGCGAACTCGCCTCCAAGCCGGGCCATACGGCTTGTCTCGACATTGCCGCCTAGGTCGAGCAGCAATTTGGTGATGTCTTCGACGATCCCGGTACGGTCAGTACCGGTGAGGGTGAGAACAATGTTTGTGTGCATACGTATCTATCCTCTTATGACATGATAATGGTTAGTCAGTTTATATCACTTTTGATGCCGTTTTTTCACCCTTATTCAGGAGAAAAATAATGAGCAACAAGGTAAAGGTCCTTATAATCCAGCCACCTGATCAATCTGGCAATACGGCATCGATCTCATCTCTAAGCTTTTTAAGGTTCACGGCGAGCATGCGGGTCCACTCCCCCTCACCGAGCAGGCCTCGCTTCGATGAAATCAGCTCTGTGAAAGAAATTTCACGGCTGAGTTCCTTTTTGAGGATCTTGGCACCCACGACCGTTAGGATCGCATCCTTTGTCAGCAGTTTCACTTCAGGAAACTTCGGGTCATCTTGAAAAATGATGCAGAGGATATCGCCGGCCTCGATCAAACTCCGCTCGGACGAAGCATCTTCTTCTGATCTTTCAAGGGGTTTCCCTTTCTTATCAGCAAGCATGAAGTATTTAGCGGGCACAGTGTATGACCTGGATAGTGATGCTGCGAAAGATCGTGCTATCCCCAGGTCCAGCAAATGCCTAAACAGCTCTGCGGAGTAAATATCCCCGCGCGTGAAAACCCCTCTGCTTCCCTGTCCCTGTGCCGGGGTAGAGGGCGTTAAGAACCCGAGTCTGATCCATTGCCGCAGCCTCTCGGGCTCGATGTTCAGGGCCTTTGCCACATGGCTTGATGAAAACGAATTGCGCTTTTCCATGTATGCGCCTTTGGTTGGTTTAACCAACGTATAAAAGAAAGGACAGAAAAAAGATTGGTGGTACATTCTAACCCCATCCCCACCCCGGCCGTCCCCTTGAAGGGGACGGTATTCACTGCTCATCTGTTTTCCCTGCCATTACGGCCGGGCCGTACTCTCAAGGTATTCTCGTGATGAAACGCCGCTAGTCTGCGTCTTCTTCACTGATGTACTTGGTAAAGTCCACAATCTTCTCGTCTTCCTTCATGCGGATGGCGCGCACGCCCTGGGCCGAGCGCGTGCGGGTGGTGCGAATCTGGGAGACAGGCATTCGAATGATCTGTCCCGAGCTGGAAATGATCATGAGCTCATCTGAGTCCTTGACCACCCTCACACCCACTAGGTCTCCGGTCTTTTTCGTACTGTGAACCGTGTACACCCCTTTGCCAGCCCTGTTCTGGACCGGGTATTTGCTTACCTGGGTCTTTTTACCGAAGCCGTATTCGGTCAGGTTGATGACCATGTCGTCATCGCTCGTTATCACATCCATTCCCACAACCGTATCGCCTTCATCGAGTTTTATAGCGCGGACCCCCGCAGCCTGCCTGCCCATGACGCGGACCTGCTCTGCCGGGAAGATGATGGCCTTACCAGATTTGGCCGCAACGATGATGCGGGTGGAACCCGTTGTAAGCCGGGCCGATATCACTTCATCCCCCTGATCCAGGGTGCAGGCGATGATGCCTGTGCGCACGATGTTGCTGAAGCTCTTGAGCTCGACCCGTTTGATGTTGGCCATCGAGGTCACCATGGCGACCTCGGCCTCCATGTTGATGTCGGGGGTGACCAGGATAGCGCATATGCGCTCCTCTTTCTGGATGGGCCTGATGTTTATGATGGGTATGCCCTTGAGCGCCCGGTCACGCTCGGGGATCTCGTAGACCTTGGTGTGGTAAACCCGGCCTTTGTTGGTGAAGTAGAGGATGGAGGTATGGTTGGTGGCCACAAAGATGTGCTCGATGAAGTCATCCTCGCCGGTCAATGCCCCTTTGACGCCCACGCCGCCGCGCTTCTGGGTCCGGTACTTGTCGAGCTCTGTGCGTTTCACATATCCCTTGCGGGTGATGGTGACCACCATCTTCTCATCAGGGATAAGGTCTTCCATGTTGAATTCGCCGATCTCACCCTTCAGGATCATGGTCCGTCTGGGGTCCGAGTAG
>DATKLV010000145.1:0-2421 GCA_035542255.1 Desulfomonilia bacterium
CCCCCATGGATGAGGTGTACTCATACCTGGAAAAGAGAAGGGGAAAACTCGATGGTGTGGTCATTTCCGGCGGAGAGCCCACACTACAGCCCGGGATTATGGCGCTCTTGCGCAGGGCGAAATCAATGGGGTACCTCGTAAAGCTTGATACCAACGGTTCCAGACCCAAAATCATCCAGGAGGCACTTGATCAGGATCTCCTGGATTATGTGGCCATGGATATCAAGGCGCCTTGGGATAAATATTCCCTGGTCGTGGGTTCACTGGTCAACATAACCCATATAAAAAAGAGTATTGCACTGATCATGAACTCGGGCATCGCCAATGAATTTCGAACCACTCTGGTAGGCTCCCTGCTTGATCCGGATGACGTGCTGAACATAGCGAAGATCATCCATGGGGCACGTTTGTATGTTCTCCAGAAATTCGTACCTTCAAAACATGTGGACAGGTCATATGCCGGGCAATCCGCTTTCACTGACGAACAGATGGCTAAGCTTGTTCCCCGGCTCGGTCACTATGTCGCAAAGTGCATCACTCGATAACCCCTTGACCGACAATCCTACGGCTTAAGATGTGGGCCAGACGTAGAGGCTCAGGTATGCGATACCCTGCTGCACATGCAAGAGCGATATCTGTTGCTGTCTGAAAACCCGTCCTGTTTCCCGGCGAGACAAATACCGGCCTTATATCTTCTCTTGTTCTGAGGGCATATCCCCTGATGTCTCCATCGATACATCAATGCTGAAACGCTCTCATGACCTTTTCTATGAGGTCTTGAGGCAGGAAAGGCTTCGGGAGAAATACATTATCTTTAAGATCATCGTCTCCGACAACGTCCCCGCCATATCCGGACATGAACATGACCTTGATGTGCGGCCAGATTGATTTTATCTTCCGGGACAGCATCTTCCCGTCAATCCTTCGCATGACCATATCCGTGATGAGGAGGTCTATTTTACCCTCAAACTGACGTGCAAGCTGAAGGGCATCACCACCGTTGCGGGCAGCCATTATGACATGCCCCTGCTGTTTGAGCACTTCACATACCAGATCTCGTACCGTGTCGTCATCCTCGACAATAAGAATAGTCTTGGATCCGGCTGGGAACGTTTCCGGCTTGAGCTCAAGCGCTTGAACCTGCTTTTTCTGGGAGTCAGGAGATGAGAAGGGAATCAGTATCGTTATGGTCGTGCCGGCTCCCGGCATAGTATCCACAAAGATAAACCCTCGTACCGCACTTATGATATTGTTCACCGTCCATAGTCCGATGCCCTTGCCGCCCTCCCGCGTCGAGAAGAAAGGGTCAAAAATCTGCCTTCGTACTTCTTCAGTCATGCCTTCACCAGTGTCCCTGACGGTGAGGTGAAGGTACTCTCCATGAGGCACCTGAGGGAAGGTGCTCTCATTCGATGCACCAACTTGCAAGGACTCGGTTACAATGGTTATTTCCCCGCCTTTGGGCATTGCCTCCTTGGCATTCACGGTAAGATTGATGAGCAGGCTGGTAAACTGAGAATGATCGAGGATAACCGGATGGAGCCCGGGGGTTTTGACTATATTCAGCATGATATTCTCGCCTATGACATGTTTGAGAATAGACTCCTGATTGGTAATCTCAGCGTTGACATCCAGGGGCTTGGCTTCTATACTGTTTCTCCTGCTGAATTCCAGCATCCTCTTGGTGAGGATTGAAGCCTGCATTCCTGCCTGGCAGACCTGGTTTATCTTGTTGTGAAGGGGATTGCCCTCATCAATGGACATCTTCATGATCTCGGAATAACCATTGATTACGGTAAGCAAGTTGTTGAAATCGTGGGCAAAACCTCCTGCGATCTGGGCAATTATCTCAGCACTGGCAGACTGAAGCTGATTCTGCTCCTGAATCTTCTGATCAATCATGTCAATGGCCTGATAATGGAACATATGAACCTTACCATCTTTGATGATGGGCCTGCCGCTTATAAGGAAATACATGATATGTCCGTCGCCGGCTGTCATGCGAATTTCATAATTAACTTCCTTCTGCTGTGCTACACTCTGTTTCCAGCGCTCTATAACCTTTGGTTTGTCATCCTTGTGGATAAATTCCAGGATATTTCTCCCGATAACTTTGCTGACGCCATGCTCCTGTCCGAAAAACATATACAGCGCCCGTTTATTCACCTTCAAGATAATGCCGTTCACATCGGTTACCGCTGTTATGGAAGTAGCATTTTCGAATAGATCTTCGAAGAATGAAGTGTCGAATTCATTGTTGCTTGCCATGACATATGCCCCCGAAAATATGTGTCTGACAACGGGCGGATTGAGATTTATTAACTTAATGATACTATCGGCACAGGTGAAAGGGAAGATGAGAACAGAGTAAATAGTGCTCTAAGTCAGCAGAGAATGAAAAGTCATTAAGTCAACTAAGGT
>DATKLV010000146.1:0-4540 GCA_035542255.1 Desulfomonilia bacterium
TGCTCCTGAATTGAATATAACTGTAATGTATGTGAGCTCCGATGCTGGCTTGAAAAGATTAGATACTTAAATGATATCTATCAGCGGAGAATAAGAGATTATGTCCAATAATCTTCACTTTTCTCAGACTGATGATAATGCAATAAAATAAACATATCCACGTGTAATTATTCGACCGGAGATTATCAAACATAATCTTCATACACCTGAGATCTTGGGGCAGTATAGACTATTATAAAACCTGGAAATGTATTCAAAACAATGGCATTTAAGAAATCATCTTAACCCAACTGAAGTAATTTTATGATCAAATCTTACTATTACACCTAAATTGATAAAATCAGAAAATCTTAATGCAAGGTAAATATCCTGGCCACTAGTTTTTAGATAAAACAATAATCCGAAAAACCAATCCAGAAGCTATTTCACAGCTAATTTCCCATACAATTTCCCATATAGAAATAAATCAGCTGGTCTAAGGGCAAGCTAACCCATTAAAATTATGGAGCCAGCGCGGGGGGTCGAACCCCGGACCTGCTGATTACGAATCAGCTGCTCTACCACTGAGCTACGCTGGCATGCGTGATGTTTTTGACATAGAGATTGGGGCGTTGTCAATGGATTATCGGCTTACGGCCAACGGCTAACGGCATACGGAAAAACCGTGCGCCCTAAGCCCTTCGCCTTTAGCCGCTACAGTATCTGCCGCATGAACTGCTGCGCGCGCTCATGGGTGGGGCTCTTGAAGAAATGCTCGGGAGAGCCTTCTTCGAGGATTACTCCGAAATCCATGAATATGACCCTGTCCGCCACTTCCCGGGCGAAGCCCATCTCGTGGGTGACCACGATCATGGTCATGCCCTCCTTAGCCAGGTTAACCATGACGTCCAGCACCTCGCCAATCATCTCCGGGTCAAGTGCCGACGTTGGCTCGTCAAAGAGCATGAGCTTTGGCTGCATGGCAAGGGCGCGGGCTATGGCCACACGCTGCTGCTGGCCGCCCGAGAGCTTGGTGGGGTAAACCTTTGCCTTTTCCCTGATACCCACCTTGTCAAGCAGGCCGTAAGCGATCTTCTCCGCTTCATCCTTTGATCGCTTACGGACCACCTGTTGTGCCAGTGTGAGGTTCTGCAGCACCGTCTTGTGCGGGAATACGTTGAACGACTGGAACACCATGCCCACTTCTTCGCGGACCTTGTTTATGTTCACATCGTGATCGTAGATATTGAATCCATCGACGATGATGGTTCCCGCGTTCACCTCTTCGAGCCGGTTGATGGAACGGAGCAGGGTGCTCTTGCCCGATCCCGAAGGACCTATGATGACCACCTTCTCCCCGTCAAAGACATCGAGCGAAACATTGTCCAGGGCCTTCAGGGAACCGAAGTGTTTGGTTACCCCCTTCATCTCGACCATCTTTCGTCGGCCTTCACTCTGCACGGATCTTTTCCTCCATGATGCTGATGAGCTTTGAGAAGAACAGGGTGATCATGAGGTACACAAGTGCCACCATGGTGTAGGTCTCGAAATATGCGAAGCTCTGGGACGCATACTCGCGTCCCCTCCTCAGCAGATCCGCTACGGCCAGGATCGATACCAGGGACGAGTCCTTCAGCAGGGCCACGAATTCGGTGCCCACAGGCGGAAGGATGGTCTTGATTGCCTGCGGCAGGATGACGTGAAACATGGATTGCGTGGTCGACATGCCGAGCGATCGAGCAGCCTCGGTCTGTCCCTTGGGTATTGACTGGATGCCGGCCCTGAAGATCTCCCCCATGTATGCGCCGTAGCATATGGACATGGCCAGGACGGCACTCGGCATGGGGGGCATCTGGATGAATCGTCCCAGGGCGAAGTAGATATAGAAGAGCTGGGCAAGCAGCGGGATACCTCGTATCACTTCGACATAGAGCGAGGCGATGCCGTTGATGAGCGGGTTCTTTGCTATCCTGCCCAGACCGGTGAACAGACCGATTACCAGAGCGAGCATGATGGACATCACGGTCACCTCAAAGGTTACCAGGATGCCGTCGGGAACGAACTTGATGATCTCCAGGTAAGGGTCGGGTTTAAAAACCACCAGACCCAGTACAAGTGCAATGGACCCGAAGAAGGCGACTCTCCACGCAGTGAAGAGGCCGACATCCTCTTTCGAAGGGATGGCGGCCCCGTCCCCTACGTCTATGAGTAACTTCTTGGACTCTTCTAACTTTTTCTTTCTCTTGAAACCTATCTCAGCCACTTCTTTTCGAGCTCTTTGTCAGTGCCTTTTTTCTGTACTGCCTTGATGCCCTTGTTGATGAGGTCGAGCAGCTGTTTGTTGCCTTTCTTGACCACCACACCGTACTGCTCGCTGGTGAACGGCTTGCCGACGATCATGAATTTTGTCTTGTACTCCGCCCTCTGGAGCGCATAATCAGCCGCCACAGGGGTGTCGGTGACAACAGCGTTGATCCTGCCTGCCGCCATGTCTTCAAAGGCAAGGCCGATCTCATCATAGTTCTTCAGCTCCACATCCTTGACCTTCTGCACTTCCATGGCCCCGGTGGTGCCGATCTGAGCACCGGCTTTCTTGCCTTTGAGATCGGCAAGCGAGCTCACACCCTTTGTGGTCTTGGGGACGACGAGAACCTGTCCGGCATTGAGATAGGGCAATGAAAAATCATACTTCTTCTTCCGCTCGTCCGTGATGGTTACCGATGAGATGATGGCATCATACTTGCCCAGCTCAAGCCCGCCGAAGATGCCGTCCCAAGCGGTGTTCTTGAACTCAACCTTGAAGCCCCCCTCCTTGGCAACAGCATTCAGAAAATCGATGTCGAACCCTATGATGTTCTTGTTGGCATCGAGGATCTCCATGGGAGGCCATGTGGCATCGGTTGCCACGACAATGGTCTTCCCCGGTCCTGCTGCCCAGAGGTAAGTCGGTACAACAGCCGCTGCCAATAACCCGAATACGAAACATACTGCTGCGGTAAGACTGAAGCGCCTCATAGAATTTTCCCCCTCATATTTTAGATTCGCTTGCAGTGGATTGAAAGTGCTCATATGGTGAGTACCATAAATATATCAGGACGTCCAGAGTCTTGGGTTATGCAAAGAGTATTTGACTTGACTTCTCAGTACTTCGGTCCTATTCTTCGCAAAAATATATGTTTTTATTCTTCTGTTTCAGGGAGTTAGTTGAGAATAATGCCACGATCATCCGACAAGCGTAGAGAAGAGACTAAGGAAAGGATCATAGAGGCAGCTTGCGAGCTGTTCAGCAAATATGGATACCATAACACCCAGGTTATGGATATCGTTAAGGCTGTGGGCATGTCTGCCGGTACATTCTATAATCATTTTAAGGACAAGAGGGACCTCTTCGAGCATATTACCCTTGACAGCCTCGAGAGCCTCAGAATTACGGTCAAGCTCATGCGTGAGCCGGTCGATATCTGGAATCATGAAGAGAGGGCGAAAACCCTCTTGGAAACCTTCAATGCAGTCTTCGATTATGTAGACAGCAATCCACAGCAGCTCCTCATGATCCTGAGGGGTAGTTTCGGTGTAGACACAGACTTGGATGTAGACGTGTGGAAGTATTTCCAGGGCTTTGCCTATGATGCCAGCGAAGACCTGACGAAATGGATAAATATGGGGGTCATCGAAGGTATCGACCCCATGATGTTCGGGACAGCCGTCATAGGCATGTCACTCCAGCTTATCCACAACTACCTTGTTGAAAAACAATACACGCGCAAAGAGATCATCGAAAACCTCATCAAGATGGTTCTCGCCATGTTCGAGGCCTATCTCACCGTGGAAGGCAGAAAGGCGCTCGAATCAACCAGTCGACAAAGCACCGCTGCACCCTCTGTTCAACAGTAACGGCATTCACGCACTGTGCATCGGCAGCACGAAAAGCCTTTTGGCATATCTTTCAGAGCGAGGGTCTACTGTCGTCTGTTCATCACACTCCGGCATTATTTATTAATTCAATAATTGATATCAGAAGAACCCGCTAAAATTTTTCCCAGCTAAAATTTTTCCCCTTGACAAACGAGTAATGATAATTACTATTCAGGATAGTGAATTTTCATTACTGCTTGCATCTTGAGATATGCACTCGAAGTTTTTCAGAAACAGCAGGGCTTGAAATTGATTGCGAAAGCGGTTTTTACCTCAAGGAGGATTATAGCATGGGGGCTCTTCCTTCCGCGAAATGTATTACAAACCCTTCCGGGCCGGCAGGACACTCTCGAATCACCGCGCTCGTGTCAATCTTGATAATCGTCTGCTTCATTCTCAATGTCAGGAGGTTTTATGAGCAGAAATATTGATGAACTTTTCATCTGTCCGGACAGCAGGATGGATGAAGAATGGGGCAGTGTGGTGAGGCTCGTGAGACAGTGGGCCGACCGGGAGATCACTTCCAAGCGCATGGAGTTCCGCGAGAACTATTCCAGGCTTTTTATAGAGAAGAGGGAGAAGCTCGGTCTTGAGATCGGACTCCAGAAACTCATGATACCTGCAGAGCTTGGCGGGTTCGGATGGA
>DATKLV010000147.1:0-7154 GCA_035542255.1 Desulfomonilia bacterium
GAATAGATGATGAGGATGAGGATCGGGATATAGAGGAACAGATAGATGCTTGTAAGATAGACATTACGCAGGGCCCTCCTCACGCCATGCCCCCCACGCCTTCCGTGCGGGCCTTTTGGGAGCTCAGGAAATATACATAGAGGAACAGGCACATGATGAGCGTCAGGACCATGCTGGCCGCAGAGCCCAGGGGCCAGTTGTTCGAGGTGAGGAACTGGTTCTTGATGAAGTTGCCGATGAGCATCACCCTGGCCCCTCCCAGCAGGTCGGGGATGTAGAACAGGCCCAATGCCGGCAGGAACACCATGGTGCTGCCGGCAATGATGCCGGGCAGAGTCAACGGCAGGATGATGCGGAAGAAGATGTGATGCGAAGTTCCGCCCAGGTCTCTCGCGGCCTCAATGAGCCTCCAGTCGAGTTTCTGGATGGACGAGTAGATGGGCAGGATCATGAAGGGCAGCAGGGTATAGACCAGCCCAATGAACACGGCCGTCTGGGTGTAGAGCATCATAACAGGCTCGTTGATTAGACCGAGATAGAGCAGAAAGGTATTGATGATGCCGTTGGCCTTCAGGAGGATGATGAGCGCATAGGTGCGGATCAGAGATGAGGTCCAGAACGGGATGATCATGAAGAGGAGAAGTATCCTCTGGATGCCCTTGGGAAGACGCGCCAGGATAAAGGCGAACGGATAGGCCGTTAGCCCGGTGATGATCGTGGTAATGAGCGCCAGGACCAGGGAATACCAGCACACAAACAGGAAAATCGGGGAAAAGATGTCGTGATAATTCACGAAGGTGAAGTTCCAGACAATGATCCTTTCCGGGTCGGGCTTCAGGAAGCTGAACAGGAGCACGAAAAGATAAGGGACTACCACGAACAGGGTGATCCACACCATGGTGGAGCCGATGGCGAAGTCCTTGAACCAGCCCCTCTTCGTCATCGCTAGAGCACGACTTCCCAGCCGTAGAGCCAGTCGATGTGGATCCGCTCACCCTCGCGGTATACCAGCTCCTCCTGGTCCTCGTTGAAGAACCGGGTGACGAAGATCCTCTCGCCTGCACCCAGATCAATGATGAGGTCCACGGTCTTTCCCTTGTAGATGACTTCCTCCACCTTGCCCGACAGGGCCGGAGAAGTTTTCGGACCATCCGCGTCGCGGGTGACCTGGATATCCTCGGGCCGGAGCAGGACTCTCACCTGCTGCCCTACCGAGGCATTCTTCCGGTTCTGCACCGGGAACTGCCGGCCGTGTATTTCCACCACGGCGCTTCCGTTGTTGATCGATGTTATGCGCCCGTCAAATACATTGATCTCGCCCACAAACTTGGCGACAAACATGTTTTCAGGTTCTTCATAGATCTGAATGGGAGTGCCGATCTGCTCCACCCTGCCTTCGTTCATGACCGCGATGCGGTCGGACATGCTGATGGCCTCTTCCTGGTCGTGGGTGACGAACACGAAGGTGATGCCGAGCTGGCGGTGCACCCGTTTGAGCTCCAGCTCCATCTCCTGGCGCAGTCGATAGTCCAGGGCGCTCAAAGGCTCATCCAGCAGCAGAACCAGGGGTTTGTTCACGATGGCTCGCGCCATGGCCACCCGCTGCTGCTGTCCGCCCGAAAGCTGGTGCGGCATGCGCATTTCAAGGCCGGTCATCTTGACGATGTCCAGGGCCTCCGACACCTGGTTCCTGATTTCCTGCCTGCCGAACCGCTTCATGCGCAGGCCGAAGGCGATGTTGTCGAATACCGTCATGTGGGGGAACAGGGCATAGCTCTGGAACACGGTGTTGACATTGCGTTTGTTGGGCGGCGTGCCGTTGAGACGCGAACCATCCATGAAGATCTCGCCCGAACTGAGCGTCTCTAAACCGGCGATGAGTCTGAGTACCGTGGTTTTGCCGCAACCGGAAGGACCAAGGAGTGTGAGAAACTCCCCCTGGTATATGTCGAGGTCCAACGAATCGACGGCCAGGACGTCGTCAAATCGTTTGGTCACCCCCTGTAAGCGGACAATGGGCGGCTTCGCCATCCATGCAGCCCTCCGTCGTAATATGTTCGATCAAAGTTGGTGTGTATACCAAAAGGTCGTATTTTGCAATTATTTTCTCATGGTAAAACAACATTTTTGTAGACCTTCGAATACGACAATAGTAAACACAGAAATAAGTGGTGAGTGGATAGTGGTCAGTGTGGAGTTTATGGAAAGGCCTTTTCATTTCCTTCCACTCACCACTGATTTTTATCTCACCATCTTCATGACCTCTACGGCCTCTTCATAATCCGGTATACCGGCCCTGCCGCCGTACTCCCTGCAGGAAAGGCTTGCCGTGGATACGGCAAAACAGACGGCAGCGTGAAGGTCGAACCCCCTGCTGAGTGCCAGAGCATAGGCGCCGTGGAAGTTGTCCCCTGCCCCGGTGGTGTCCCTGACCCGGACCGCGGGGGGATGCACTTGCACGAGGCTCTCTCCATCGAGGTAATAGGCGCCGTGCTCGCCGTCGGTAACGATGAGACAACCCTTGACCATACCTGCCAGAGAGATAATTCTTTCCCGTTTCGATGACCCTCTTATGGGCAGCCCTTCCTGTTCGAGAAAACCGTAATGCGGTATGAAGTGATCGGCACATCCCATCATGTCTTCAAGGCCGGCTCGGCTACGCTCGCAGTCATAGACAACAGGAGGCAGCGAGTCCTTCTTCATCAAGGGCGCAGCCAGGTTAGTGGCCTGGGGTCCGAGCAGGATCGCACCGGCATGCATGAAGAGATCGGACAGGCTATGATCCAACTCTACGGCAGGCAGCATGCCCGGCTCGTAGATGATGGTGCGCCTGCCGGAGGTCCCGGTAATGAAAACATAGGCATAGGGTGTGCGGCCGCCCGGGATGATATGTGTATACGAGGTGTTCACCCCGAACTCATCAAGCCTTTTCCGGCAGAAGAGGCCCTCCCCGTCATCGCCCAGACACCCCACATAGGCCACCGTGCCCCCCAGCCGCGCCACGCAGCATGCCGCAGTGGCGCCCTGACCTCCGCCCTCCACGAGCCTTGCCGACATTGGCATTTTGACATCTTCGTCCGGGTATTGATCGACCACGCACAGGTGGTCAATGCAGGCCCTTCCCACAACCACGACATCGAATTTTTTCTTTCCCATGAATGCCTTCCCTTCCCTGTTATGCAATGATACCACTATATGCATTTCATCTCCAGCAGGGTGATGAATATGCATCTTTACTAAAAAGGCATGATGGTCCATTCGGAGATGTCTTGAAGCCGGTTTAGGGTAAAACGGCTTAAGGCATAACGATCGAATATCCTTATAACCCGATTGTGCCGTATATCGTGAATCCCGTTCTCATTTAAGCAGACTGCCGCAGCGCTCTAAATGGGCCGGCCGTTCTATCGCGTCACTTTTGCCCGTGTAGAACCACTTAGGGAAGTTGAAAAATGAGGTGATGGACTTGGGCAGAAGGAGGACAGCCTGGAGAAAGGCCTCGAGATCGGGCACGTTATAGATATTTACATCGAACCCCCAGTTCTGCAGCTGGATAATAATCCTCCTGCTGCCCGGTGTGCTCCAGTTTACGGAAAATCGGTCGATTCCCTCGCAAGCCAGCATACCAAGATATTTTCTGGCCTCCGGAGAAGACACGTTCATCATCTCAGAAAGGCTGTCCACCGGGCACTGCTTGATGGCCTTGGGGAACGTATCCATGATGAGCTGCAACCCCCCCCTGCGTAATTCTTCCATGTTGATGGTAATCCAGATCTTTTCATCGGTGAACCCGGAGCGTTTAAGCAACTCGAGGACCCTGCCGGTCAGCCCCGGGTCCTTGAGGTCGAGCTTGACCCCCCTGCCCGCATCGCCCAGGATATAGAGAAAATCATCCAGCCTGGCAGGATTCTCATCCGGGGCAGGGGGCATCTCTGCATAGGGTTTTCTCCGCAGGATCAAGTCGCCTCCTCGGATGCTCTGCCGGACATGGAACTCGGCCCACTGGACCGATGAGATGAGAAACTGCCGAAGAATAGTTTCGTCATCCACTCCGTGCCAGACGAATTCAACGTGCCCGGGCAGTTGCTGCCTGCTGATGAGCTCGGTCAGATCGAAGAACTTCCCGCGCAAGGCCGAACGGCCCTTTCGCACAGGGGATGAACCCAGTATTATATCGGCATGGAGCAGGAGTATCTCGCCTGCAGGATCAAGCTGTTCAATGGATTCAAGATTTTCCCGCTCATCATCTATAACTGCCACAATACGGAATCCCATATCCTTGAAGCGCCTGATTCCATCTTTTTTCCCCTGGGTAACATGAACCCCCCTGTTCATGAAAAGGAGCTTATCATCGAACTTAACGTGGTATTCTTCACCAAGGGTATTGAGGACCCGTAAGGTATCATTGCGAAGCATCTCGGATCGGGAGGTGTTCAGGCCTACATAGGTATTGGGCTGCAACTGAAACCACCTGATGACATCCAGAACGCCATGGAAGGATTCGTGGGCATCTAAAATGGCGGCCTTTGACCAGAAATTGGCACTGCACCATCCCGCGATATCGCCCCGTACAGCAGCAGGGATGGCGAAATCGCGCAAAATGGCCGCAAGGTCATACGAGGGAGTGGCGATATCATCACTATGAATATTGGTGAAATATCTTGTTCCATTCTCACGGTCGTATGCATTGAACACGGACAGTACCATATGGCGCACATCCACGATGGTACCATCGATATCAAAAACAATCATGAGGATATCATCAGGATGGGCCGACCTCATGGCCTCATAGTGGAATGCAAGGTCTCTCATCCAGCCGGTATTTTTTCGCATATAACCCCCCTTAATCCAAATAACCCCAGGGATACTTCACTCTATTTCTATATTCTTTCAATGGTCATGCGCCGCTTAAGGGCTTCAGGGTTCTTTCTCTTTCTTCCCGACCTGAAGAAGGATCTGAATATCCTCTCAAGGACCGAGTTATATCCGTAGATCTTCCTCGTCCGCATAATGAAGAGAATCCTGGATGCCGCCTTTTTCATCCCGACGAGCATCCTCGGAGATGGTTTTTCATACCTCATGGCATACCCTCCGCATATCTTTTCGGAAGAATACACTATCATTATTAATCTTATGTAATGATCATGAGGAATCCTGCTTCACCTGACCCTGATTCATTGAAGGATATCCATTGAACAAAGCCGTATTGACAAGCTGAAAGAGAGACTTCGTATCAAGCAATGCGATGTATTGCTGACGGCACTACCTTTCTTTTCGAAACCCTTCGGCAACCCCTTCCATGATTCTCAATAGGCAGCCTCAACCGGCACTACCCGAACCTGGATAAGCTCAGCCCTGCGGATGAGAGTAAGCACGATTTCCTCGCCGATGGGCCACTCCGAGAGGAACCGGTGGAGATCGTCCACACTTGAGACCTCTGACCCGCCTGCTGCGGTGATAAAATCACCCATGTGAATGCCGGCCTTTGCAGCCGGGGAATTCCGCTCCACCGAGAGCACTTCGATGGCAAAATTACTCTTGAGGTTATGATATCTCATGAGCCTGCGGTTCAGCGGCCACTGCCGCCCCGAGATACCCAGGAATCCTCTGCGCACCCTGCCGTGGGTGAGCAGCTGGGAGACCACCCACCTGCCCGTGTTTGCAGGCACGGCAAATCCGATACCCTGGGCCATGAAGATGATGGCCGTATTGATGCCCATGACATTCCCTGCGGAATCCACGAGAGGCCCTCCCGAATTGCCCGGGTTCAGGGGTGCGGTGTGCTGAATGATGTTCTCGATGAGCCTGCCGTCCCTGCTCCTCAGCGCCCTTCCCAGTGCGCTCACGACGCCGGTGGAGACCGTAGACTGGAATCCGAACGGGTTACCGATGGCTATTACCAGCTGTCCGGGCTTGAGCCGGCCTGAATCGCCGAGCACCGAGTATTCGAGTGAGGAGGCATCGGCCCTGATAACCGCCAGATCGGTGGCAGGGTCGGTCCCTACGGCCGACGCCGTCAGGGTGCTTCCGTCAGTGAGGGTCACCTGGAGCTGTTTTGCACTGTGCACGACGTGGTCATTCGTGAGGATGTAACCGTCAGGGGCAAAGATGACCCCCGAACCTGCTGCGGATTGTTCCGGCTCGGCTTTGTGATGATGATTTCCGGCATGGATACTGACCACCGAAGGGCTCACCGTTTCGACAACCGAGATAACGGCCCTTGAATAAGCATCCAGGAGATCCGCATCTTTGATCTGTCCTGCACTTGAGTCCATCGGTTGAGCATGCCCCGGGTCGCTGCTGCCTATGAATTTTACTGTCTTTCTCAATGTCGGCTTCATGGTCTTCTCTAACCTCACGGTGTATGTAACCTTGTTTAGACTTCACAATTATGAGGCATCTCACCTATTATGTGTTCTATAGGGTCTCCTTTCCCTGGTTCAATGACCATATCCTCATAAAATCGTTCAGTACAAAAAAAGCTTCCCATGCCTTGGCAAGGGAAGCTTCATCATTATTGATTCGGTGCGGGGGAACGGATTTTATTTTGCAGGTTTTGCAAGCTGGAGGATCGCCATGGGGATCTGTATCCCCAAGGCCTGCATCCGTTCTGTATCGACCATGATCTTGAGGTCCTCCTGCTTGAGGATGGGAAGCGTCTCGGGCTTCTTGCCCTCCTTGAGGATCTTCAGTGCATTCTGGCCCCCAAGCTCGCCCACAGTATCGAAGTCAGTACCTACGGAAAGTACGGCCCCTTTCGTGTGCTGGAAGACAAAGCTGACAATAGGGATCTTGTTCGCCCTGCAAAATTCATTGAGGTCATTGACGTTCTGATAATTCTTGATGCCGTAATAGGTATCGAGCGGGATGGCGTAGGCCTCTGCTCCCTGGTCCTTGAGTGCCTTAATAGCCGGGAGGATGCTGTCTTTCTTTGCCACCTCCTTGGAAACCACGGTCATACCGAAGGCCGGTGCGTTCTTCTTGGCATCCTGAACATGGGCGACGCCGTTCTCATCCTCACTGCTCACCATGCCGATGGTTTTGAGATTGGGAAAGGACGCCTTGACGATCTTCATGGCGTTCTTCATGTCAAAATAGAGCGTGGCGCCGGTAACCCCGGGGCCTCCGTTCGTGAGTGAAGGGCACCCTGCAGCCTG